>RECS01000134.1 GCA_007693915.1 Saprospirales bacterium
AATCCACAATCCGCAATCTGAAATCATAAATCATAAATCATAAATCAAAAATCCACAATCTGAAATCCACAATCCGCAATCTGAAATCATAAATCATAAATCCACAATCTGAAATCCACAATCCGCAATCTGAAATCATAAATCATAAATCAAAAATCAAAAATCAACACAATCCACGCTAAAATAGGATATCTCATACATCTTATTTAATTTTGCAGCGAATTAGAATTAGCTTATGAGCAATATCGTAGCCATAGTAGGCCGACCCAATGTAGGAAAATCCACGCTCTTTAACCGTTTGATCGGTCAGAGAAAATCCATTATTGATGATATAAGTGGAGTTACCCGAGATAGAATCTATGGGGATTCCCATTGGAATGGAAAAGACTTTATCGTCATAGATACCGGAGGTTTTGTCAAAGACTCCGATGACATCTTTGAAGCAGCAATCAGAGATCAAGTAAATATCGCAATAAATGAGGCTTCCGTGATTGTTTTTGTTGTAGATGTAACAACCGGCATTACTGATTTGGATAGTGAAGTTGCAGATATGCTCCGAAAAGGTAAAAAACAGGTAGTACTGGCAGTCAATAAAGTTGACAACACCAAAAGACATCTGGATGTACCCGAGTTTTGGGGGCTTGGGCTAGACGAACCTATTCCCATCAGCTCAGTTTCAGGATCCGGAACCGGTGAACTGCTGGATAAAATCACCGAACTACTGCCAGAAGAAACTATTGAACAAAAAAAACTTCCCAAAATAGCTATTGTAGGCCAACCTAATGTAGGTAAGTCTTCACTTACAAATGCCTTGCTGGGAGAGGAACGAAATATTGTGACCGATCAGGCAGGAACAACCAGAGATTCCATCCATACCGAATTCAATAAGTTTGGTCGTGAGCTGCTGCTAATTGATACTGCCGGTATCAGGAAAAAATCAAAAGTCCACGAGAACCTCGAATTTTACTCTGTCATGAGGGCTGTTAAGGCGCTGGAGGAGGCAGATGTGTGTATTGTAATGGTTGACGCTAAAGCAGGTCTGGAATCTCAGGATGTAAACTTAATCTGGTTGGCCCACAGGAAACACAAAGGTGTGGTAATCGTCGTCAACAAATGGGATTTGGTAGAGAAGGAGACCAATACCGCTAGAGATATGGAGCAGCGAATCAAAGAAAAAATTGCTCCATTTTCAGATGTACCCGTTGTTTTTACCTCTGTACATGAAAAACAAAGACTGTTGAAAGTCCTGGATTTGGCTATTGAAGTTTACGATAGGAAAACCACCGTCATTTCTACCTCCAAGCTCAATGATATCATGCTCAAGGCCATTGAAAGAAAACCACCTCCAAGTCACAGGGGTCTTTACATCAAGATTAAGTACGTAACCCAATTGCGGGCAGCCCATCCTGTCTTCGCTTTTTTCTGTAACCATCCTACTCATGTAAAAGACAGCTACAAATCTTTTTTGGAGAATCAGTTGCGAAAAAACTTCGACTTTTGCGGTGTACCCATCAGTATATTTTTTAGAGATAAATAAGCTTGCTCATGAAAGTTTCACCTGGCAAAATTCCCGGACTGCTCATTATACAACCTTCAGTATTTGAGGATGACAGAGGCTATTTTTTTGAAAGTTTTAATGAAAAAAAACTGGAAGAATACACCGGTCCCATGAATTGGGTACAGGATAATGAGGCGGGCTCAGCAAAAGGGGTTTTCAGAGGCTTTCATTATCAAATCCCCCCTTTTGGACAAGCCAAACTGGTGCGGGTAAGTCGAGGTGAAGTTTTGGATATAGCTGTAGATATCCGACCGGGATCATCCCATTTCGGACAAGTGGAAAGCATTGTGCTTAGCGAAAAAAACAAAACTCAGTTTTTAATACCGGAGGGTTTTGCACATGCTTATCTTGTTCTGAGTGAGTACGCTGTATTTAATTACAAGTGCAACAATTACTATGCTCCCGGCAAAGAAGGCGGCATTCATTATAAAAGCATTCAGCTGGACACTAATTGGCCAATCCATCCGCAGGAATTAATCTTAAGTAAAAAAGATCTGGAATTACCTGAATTTGGTAGTCATCTCCCCTATTCTGAATAAACCTTCATCCATGAAAAAGAAAATCCTGATTAGTGGTGCCAATGGGCAACTTGGAAAAACCTTCGGGATTTTATCCGATAAATACAGTAATTGGGAGTGGTATTTTTTAACAAAAAAAGTATTTGATCTCGAAAGCAAAAGTTCAGTAAGCGCATCCCTTAATCATATCAAACCTGATGTCATTATTAACTGTGCGGCTTATACTGCTGTAGATCAAGCGGAGTCAGAAATAGAAAAAGCCATGCTGATCAACAACACTTCACTTGGGTGGATTGGAGAATATGCAAAAAAGAATGACTGCAAAATTATCCACTTTTCTACAGACTATGTTTATCACAACTCCTGCAACAGACCATTAGTCGAAACGGGTGAATGTTCACCGAAATCTGTTTATGGAAAAAGCAAATTGGCAGGTGAAAAAACTTTGCTATCCTCTCAGCCGGATTCCTTGATAATAAGAACCTCATGGGTTTACTCCCCTTTTGGAAAAAACTTTTTTTTGACCATTCAAAAACTGGCTGAAGAAAGGGAGGAATTGAAAGTGGTCAATGATCAGATCGGCAGTCCTACTTATACTTTTGATCTGGCAAAAAGTTGCTTACAAATAATGGATGACCACCTCAGTAATAATAAATCCTTTCCGACAGGAATATTCAATTACAGCAATGAGGGAGCTTGTAGCTGGTATGATTTTGCCCATGCCATTCTGGAGTTATCCGATAAAAAAGTCAGATTAATCCCTGTGAGTTCGGAAGAATTTCCGGCAAAAGCACCGCGCCCGGCTTTTAGTCTGATGAGTAAGAAAAAAATTGGGAGTTTACTAAACCAGCCCATTCCTCACTGGAGGGATGCGTTAAAAAATTGCATCGATCTAGCATATTCCAAACTAATCAGACAGAATAAGCGTTCGTAATTGTGTCTATTTGTTAGACAACCATCAATTATTGAAAAAAATCAGGGTACTTCAAATGTCCTATTGCCTAAAAATTTTATTAGTTTTATTGCTGGCAGCAACTGCTTTTAGTTCGCTTCATGCTACGCACAATCGAGCTGGAGAAATAAGAGTGGAACAAATAGGCGACCTGACAGTTCGAGCTACAGTAGTAACATACACCAAGGCTTCCTCAGTGGCAGCAGACAGAGACAGTGTACCAATTGCCTGGGGTGATGGAAATGAAACCTGGGCACCGAGAGTGAACAATGGAGGGGTGGGAGAAATAGTAGGTGACGATATGAAAATGAATATCTACATTGCTGAGCACACTTATCCTGGTCGCGCAACCTACACCATATCCATGACCGACCCCAATAGAATAGCCAATATCCAAAATATTAATTTCCCCAACTCAGATCTCATTCTCTTTTATATTGAAACGCAATTCACCTTTTTAAATCCACAATTTCAGGGATACAACAATACAGTAGTTCTACTAAACCCACCAATTGACTTCGCCTGTGTAGGGAGAAGATTCGTCCACAATCCAAATGCCTGGGATCCCGACGGTGACAGTCTTAGTTTTGAACTCATAGAGCCGCTGGAAAGTCCAGGAACACCTGTGCCTCGCTATGAACTACCTGATAGAATTGTACCCGGTCCGGATAACCGGCTTACTCTGAATAGCAGAACAGGAGAATTGGTATGGAATTCTCCAAAAGTGAGAGGTGAATTCAATGTTGCTATACGGATAAATGAATACAGGAACGGAAATCTCATTGGATCAACTGTCAGGGATATGCAAATAAATGTCCGAACTGATTGTGAAACTGACCCACCAATAATAGAAGCAGCGGATTTATTATGTGTCATTGCCGGAGATACCATATATGAATCAGTTGTCGCAAGGGTAAATGATGAGAGTAAATTGGTAAGACTTTCAGCTGGTGGCGGACCTATGGAACTCGATATCAGTCCCGCTACATTTGATGTTCTCAATGGGTATCAGAATTCTCCGCTTGAGGGTACTTTCATTTGGGAAACGCATTGCAATCACATCAGAGAACAATTTTACGATGTGATTTTCAAAGCAGAAGACAATAGCTTTCCTGCTCAGAATGCAGGTTTGGTTGATTTACATACTATGAGGCTCAAAGTATCAGGACCACCACCTGAAAACCCCTCGACGGTATCTCAATTGCAGGGCATTGAGGTGCGTTGGGACACCCCCTACAGCTGTGAGGAGACCATAGACGACTACTTTAATGGATTTACCATCTGGAGAAAAGTTGGCCCATCTGACATGGATGTGGACATATGCGGAACTAATCCAGCTGATTTTGGATTCACTCCCATTGGTTTTGGAGTGAATTCCTCAGATGGAGATGGGTATTTTTTTCTTGATCAAACTGCGGAAAAAGGAAAGAGGTACTGTTATGTGATTACCGCCGAGTTTGCATTGAGAACTCCTGCCGGCAATTACCCCTACAACCGGGTTAACAGTCTGCCTTCAGCAGTGGTTTGCGGACAATTAAAACTAGATATTCCCCTTGTTTTAAAAAATTCGGTTGAAGTAACTGATCTGCAAAATGGAGAAAGATTGATCCTATGGACAAGACCGCTAGCTGATGACCTAGATACACTAACTAATCCCGGGCCTTACCTATTTCAATTAATGAGCAGAACAAATCAGGAGGAAGATTTTAGTCCTGTACCAGGAGCGGATTTTACTTTTGATACTTATTCAACAATAACTGATACCTCATTTGTTGACAGCGGTATCGATACAGAAACAATAAACAGGACTTACCGCGTAGATTTCTATGCGGGAGGATCAAGCGAAATATTTGGCAGATCTCCTGATGCAAGCGGTGTTTTTTTAGATATATTAAGTGCCAATCGCGAAAATCGACTGATATGGAAACATGAAGTACCTTGGGAAAATCAATTTTATGATATTTTTCTGGTTACAGCAAGCGGAGAAATTCTGGACAGTCTGGGCAGGAGTGATGACACTTTCTTTGTACATCAAAATCTTAAGAACTTTGAATCTTACTGCTATCTCGTAAGGAGCACCGGAACCTATTTTCTCGAGGGAATTCGAACTCCTTTCAGCAATTGGTCACAAGTCAATTGCGGAATCCCAATTGATACCATTCCACCTTGCCCACCAATTTTAACGGTAGAAAACATATGTACCCGCGACCCTGCAAGCATAGACTCAGATCAACCATTGACCAATCAATTAACTTGGGAGATCAACATCTGCGATTTTTTTGAAGATGATATAGAACTTTTTAGGGTTTATTATTCGCCATTTGAAGGGGGAGACGCGGAACTCATTGCCGAATTACCTGCTTCTACCTTCTCATTTGAGCACTCCACTGCAGATGGCATAGTCGGATGTTATAAGATTACAGCCATAGATACAGTGGGCAATGTCAGCGATTTTAGCAATCAGGTATGCGTCAACAACTGTCCTGTTTACCGACTACCCAATGCTTTCACTCCAAACGGGGACGGATTTAATGACCTCTTCACCCCTTTCAGACCATATGCCTTCGTAGAACGGGTGGAATTTATTGTTTTTAATAGATGGGGGAATAAGGTTTTTGAAACCAACAATCCCGAACTCAACTGGGATGGCAGGTCTATGAGTGGATCTGATTTAGCAGAGGGTACTTACCACTACATCTGTACTGTTTACTATGCAAACCTTAGTGGTGGGGAATCTTCTTTCCGCCTAAGTGGTTTTATACAATTGCTGAGAGAATAAGCTTTTGAAAATAGACAGTGAAAAATTTGGAAATCTCAACTTTTTTTACTACCTTTATCCATTGAATTGGGTACACCCTACCCTCGATGTCTATTCATCCCAAGCTTTATATTTTATGTCTTTAAATGTAATTACTGCGTCTGCAGGTTCCGGAAAAACATTCAGACTAACTACTGAATATTTGAAGTTGAGCCTGACCAAATCTCCATCCTATTTCACCAGAATTCTCGGCATCACCTTTACTAATAAAGCTGCCAATGAGATGAAGGAAAACATCCTTAAAGAACTGGATTTAATAGTAAAAAATCCTGATAAAAGCAATCAGCTCGAGCATTTAAAGGACTTGCCTGAATTTGGAGGAGATGTAAAAAAGGTCAGAGAAAAAGCGGCTTTGGTTCAAAGAAATATTTTACTCTCTTATCACGATTTCAGTTTGACTACTATAGATTCCTTTTTTCAGCGAATCATCAGGGCATTTTTCAGAGATTTGGGGCTGGCAAGTAATTTTGATGTAGAGCTCAATTCAGATCAGGTGGTTTCAGATGCATTGAATCATTATTTAAAAAAAATGAAGGCTGATGATCCGCTTATGCAGATTATCAGCAACATTCAGGAAGACCTGATCAGGGATGCCAAATCTCCAAACTACAAAAACGAGCTGAAAAAACTTTCCAGAGAAATATTTAAGGAACATAAACTCCCTGATACCCGAAAAAACAAAGACAGACTCAAGGAGATCAAAAGTGAATTGTACCAATATGTAAAAACTGCAGACGAGACTTTTGAAATCTTCAAGGATGAAGCTAGAAAGATATTAGAGAAATACAATCTTGAACCTCATGATTTTTCAGGTAAAGGAAGAAGTTTTGTGAATTACTTAATTAGACGCGAAGCTGCTGTTGCGTATGAAATACCGACGGGAAGTACGTGGTTAAAAGCTCTGGAGTCAGTTGAGGTCTGGTATGCAAAATCAGCACCTCAATCTACCATAGACCAAATAGTTGCCTGCTCGAATGAATTGCAACCTCTTATGCAAAATATTCAAGAGCATTTATTAAAGACAAAGGAAAACTATCTTAGCAATGTGGCTATAATAAAAAGCTTTAACAGCTTTGAAGCCATATCCTATCTCAAAGCCATTGTACGCGATTATATAAAGGAAAACAATCTCTTCTTATTGGGGGAGACCTATGAGATGCTGAAAGATTTTTTAAAAGAAACAGACAGCCCGCTTGTATATGAGCGCATAGGCAATCGCTACAATCATATTTTTGTGGATGAATTTCAGGATACAAGTCGATATCAATACGACAACATACGACCCCTGATCTCAGAAAATATGGCCTCCGGGGATTCCAATCTTGTTGTAGGTGATATTAAGCAAGCTATTTATCGATTCAGGAACGGAGATTGGAGGATGCTCAAATACGATGTACATGAGGATTTTCAGGACATCATTCAGGATAGCCTCAGGCACAATTGGCGATCAGATAAGGACATCCTTAATTTCAATAACGATCTATTTAAATTTTTACCCGAAAAATTAAGCACAGCTCTGGATTTGAAAATAGGGGAATCCATGCCCGAATGGTCTCAGATGAAGGAATCCAAAGCTATCAGAGAAATTTACTCAGACGCAGAACAACAGTACCCCTCTAAAGGAAACGAGAAATCAGGCTATGTGCAGTTGGAATTTTTTGACTTAAAAGGAAGCAAAAAAGAAGATTTAGAGGCCCAACTTTTCCGAAGGATGGAGGGTGAGTTATTAGATTTGGAAAAAAGAGGTTTTAGACCCGGGCAAATTGCCATGTTAACCCGCACACGAACAGAGGGAAGAAAACTGATAGAGTGGCTGACTGACATGCAGGCCAAATATCCTGAAAGTAAGATTTTTGAATTTTTCTCTGAAGAAGTCCTATCAATAGGTGACTCTCCGGCTGTGGAGACTGTAGTGAGCCTGATGAAACTAGTACTTTTAGGAAAATCGAATCAACGCTACAAGCAATTATTGCTGTTGCAATTTAGCCATTTTTCCAAAAAAGCAGGACTCAGCAATCCCCTCCATAAAGATGAAGACGGTCTGTTTATCAAAACTTCGAGCAATATCCCAAAAGAATTGGACGACTTGATAAGTACCGGCATTTCACAGGGAATCAAAGGTTTATTTAGCAGCATAGTCTCCTATCTTGGTCTCGGAAGGGAGGACCTAAAAAAACACTTTTACTACCTCGCCGCTTTTGCTGATGAGATAGATGAGTACAGTAAAAAGAACGGAGACGATCTATCGGGTTATCTAAAATATTGGGAGGAAGACGGAAGAGAAAAGAATGTGGAGCCACCATCAAGTCCTGATAAAATCAGCATTATGACCGTACACAAATCCAAAGGACTGGCATTTGACGTAGTATTTATGCCATTTGCAGGTGTGGATTTGATGCCCAAAAATGATACCATCATCTGGGTAAAAGACGATCGGTTTACAGACGATGATGAAAAAGCGCAGATGTTCCCCATTACCGCTTCTTCAACTGCACCGCAGTCCCGCTTCAAAAGTGAATACTGGACTGAGGTCATGTACAATTGGCTGGATCAGCTGAATGTCTTTTACGTAGGATGCACCCGCCCCAGAAATGCGCTTTTTATTTATGCCTATGGCAAAGAAGACAAAGAATCCAGTCTGATTCCTTTCTTGAAAGCTTTTGCCAAAAACAAGCTCATTCCTATGCCTGTGCCACCAAATGAACACGAAGAAATTGAGGTGTATTCCTTTGTAGAAAATCCACGAAAAAATCTGGTACCCAAATCATCAGAGGCAAGTACTAATAAAACCATTACACTGGAAAATTACAACTCTGCCCAACAACTACCGCAAATAAAAACAACAGAAATCAAAGCCGGTATCGCCTCCGCAGAAGCAGGTGATCGTACCGCTATTGAAGAGGGCTTATTGATGCACAGAATTTTGGAACTGGTCATCCGTAAATCCGATCTTCCAAAGGCTTTACTGCAGGTCATTGAAGAAGGACATATGGCAGAAAATGAGTACGATGAATGGAAAAGTCGGATACAGGCTGCTTTTGGTCTCGATCCCGTCGCCAATTGGTTTGAAGATGGGATAGAGGTACTGAATGAAAGGGATATCCTGCTGCCGGATGGCAGGCGTTACCGACCTGATCGCGTAGTACTAAAAGGTACCAAAGCCATAGTAATCGACTACAAGACAGGTCGTCCTTATGCCCATTATCAAAAGCAGATGGGAGTTTATTGCGCTGTTCTCCATGAAATGGGATATGATGAAACCGAGGCGTGGCTTTTTTACACAGATGCCATGAAAACAGAAAAGGTCAATTAATTAAAAAAAAACTCAATCAGAAGTCCATGCGAAAAGATTCATTTTTATATAAAATTGCAGAAGATGTCCACCACAGATACGGAAAAGATGTCCGGAATCTGGTATTGGTTTTTCCGAACAGAAGAAGTGGTCGTGTTTTCCAAAGGCACCTCGCACAACTATCGGACAGCCCCATATGGTCGCCCATGATCACCACTATTGACGATTTTTTTAGAGAAAAAAGTGATCTCGTTTTGGCAGACCCGCTAACCCAACTCAACATACTGCATCGGGTGTGGAATGAAACCTATCAATTTGAGGAGCCCGAGCCTTTTCAGCAGTTTTACTTTTTTGGAAAAATATTAATAAGAGATTTTGACTTGGTCGACAAATACCTGGTTTCTGCAGACCGGATATATGGACAAGTTCGCGACATTAAGGAGATTGATCTGAGTTTTCAGCCGGATTTCGAAGAACATGAAGCGCTCAAAGACCTAATTGAATATCTTTCAAAAAAACATGACGAAGGCAGTCCCGGGCAAAAATTCATGAAAGTCTGGAACAAGTTGAGTGTGCTTTACCATGCATTTAAAAAAGAGCTTTCGAAAAAAGGACTGGCCTATTCCGGCATGCTATACAAAGAGGTTGCCATTCGTCTGGAAAAAATGTCCATTCCAGAGGAGCAGCATTTTATTTTTGCCGGATTTAACAGGATTAACCGCTGCGAGAAAAAACTCTTTAGTCTGTTAAAAGAAGGTGGAAAAGCAGATTTTTACTGGAATGAAGATCCTTTCCTACTGAATGAGTTGAAAAAGGAAGGCGGTAAATTCCTATCTGAGAACCTTCAACTTTTTCCCCCTGCAAAGAAGACATCCACAGACCTTGTACAAGAACATAAAAAGCTGGAGATTATCCCCCTGCCCTTTCGCAGTTTACAAGCACAAACTGTAATAAAATTAATGGTGAACACCAACCCAAAAGAGACCTCAGGAGTTGTTCTTAGCGATGAAGAAATGCTATTGCCACTGCTATGGTCTTTACCAGAAAACCGCCCTGCTATTAATGTATCAGCAGGTATAAAAATTTCCGTGACTTTTGCCTACGACCTCATGCGCGATTTGATTGAACTCTATGATGAGGCAGAATTAAATAACGGAGAATTTTACTATTCTCATCTGCAAAAAATATTTTTCAACCCTTGTTTTCCCGGCTTACAAAGTAAATGGTTAAAAGCGGTCAAGATATATAAAGAAGTGGATGGAAAACGAAAACTGGTGGATTTAAGAGCTGATGTCTATTTTTCACCGGATCAGATAAATACCATACTTCCCCATCCTCTTTCGGAATTGCTTAGCCATACCCCCTCCGGTTCAGCGGAATTACTGGAAAAGATGTTAAAAATCCTGGAGCTGGCTTATGAAATGAATACAGAAGAAAATCGAGACAACGATCAGGAAACTGTCAATCTAACTCAGGAATTAATTCGTTCTGCCCATCAGTTG
Organism: Saprospirales bacterium; assembly: GCA_007693915.1. Taxonomy (GTDB): domain Bacteria; phylum Bacteroidota; class Bacteroidia; order Chitinophagales; family Saprospiraceae; genus PWJY01. Next base: position 10,641 of record RECS01000134.1, read on the forward strand.
CTAATCAGACTTAAGGATACTTTATCGGAATGGCCGGAGCATCCCGATTTTCAATTGTTAAAAAATATGTTGAGGGACCTTGCTCAAAGCAGAAGGCTCCCATTCAAAGGTGAGCCACTGAGTGGTATTCAGCTCATGGGTGCTCTCGAATCCAGAAATGTGAGTTATGACAGACTCATTTTACCATCTATGAATGAAGGAATACAACCTTCTAACCCCGGTCAGACACTCATTCCTTTTACCTTAAAAAAATACTATGGACTACCGACTGCCGAAGACGAAATGGCGGATCAGTCCTATTATTTCTGGACATTGATAGCAGGAGCTAAAAACCTAACCATATTGTACGACAATTCTTCCGGTGGTGGACTTAATAAAGCAGAACCTTCGCGATTTATTCAACAGATCAAATACGGAAATTTCACCAACTGGGATTTCGCCTCTGAGACTCAGCTCTCGCTTCCTTTGGAAAACAATCAGGCGGGAGAAATATCGATAAAAAGGACTACGGAAATTCAAAATCAGCTATTGAAGCAATTAAAAGACAGAGGATTATCGCCTTCTTCATTTTTAAACTTTCTAAAATGCGAACTCAAGTTTTACTTCAACTTTGTGATTGGTGCAGGAACTGAAGAAGAAATAGCAGAGGAGGTTGATGCTCGTATTTCCGGGAGTATTCTGCATGACCTTATGGAGGAATTGTACAAACCATATGAGAATAAGGAAGTAGCTACCAGGGAGATAGAAGAAATGAAAACCAAGCTTCCTTTAGAATTAAGAAAAAAACTAGACAAGTATCGCAAAACTAAGGGAAAAGAAATACCAGGGCATGATTTGGTGGCTATTAACTATCTCACCAAAATTGCAAAAAATGCACTTGATTTTGATTCCCGGAATACACCTTTCACCATGCGGGGGCATGAAAAAAAGTTGAAATTTACAAAAGAAATAAAGGGTCAGGAAGTAAAATTTACCGCGAAAGTTGATCGTATTCATGAGAAAAACGGAAGTAAAATAATTGTAGACTATAAAACAGGAGGTGATAATCCAGAGTTTAAGCCGGAAAACGTCATGCCACTTCCCGGCAACGAACAAGAAAAACCTTATCAATTGAATTCTGCTGCTATACAGCTTTTCCTTTACTGTTGGATGTTGCAACAACAAGAGGAAGACTACCGGACTTCAGTTTTACACCCTGCTGTCTACGCCACCCGAAAGTTTTCGGAAAGTTTTGACCCTTATCTTGGCATTGACAATGGGAAGGATAAGCCAAAAACAAGAATTGACACCTCAAGCGAACTGTATAAAAATTTTACGGAGCAATTTGAGAACACCTTGGAAGCACTTCTCAATCCCAACAGAACATTTGATCAGACTTCGGATGAAAAAGTCTGTAACTACTGCGAATTTAAGAATATTTGTATGCGGGAGGGAAAAAGCTGGTGAGTTTGAAATGGATTACAAAATCATCTTTATGTCCACTTTATTGGCTTGGTTCATCCCCGCCATACTCTATAATCAGGTCCGAAGCCAGCGTAATAAATTCCTTGATTTCCTTTTCTGAACGACGCCCAACCCCCTCCATGGAAAGGGGATCAAACGTGGGGTTCGATAAAATTTTGCTATACAATTGATCTACATTGACCTCTCCATCAAAAAACCTAAAAAAGGAGTTTCTGCTGCGGAGGGAAATTTTTGTAATTTCGTGGCGAAGTATGTTACTGAGTTTCTTTCTGGAATCTTTGCTTAGATTTTCATAGGCACCTTTCAATTTGGGATTGACCTTAGACCGTAAACTTTCAGTACCATTGCTCCCCATTTGACTTTTAAGATGTTCGCACAAAATTTTTAGCTCCAAATTCGATTTGATACCACAGTTGGTTAGATCAAGAAAATCACCATTTTTATGGTAATAACTCAATAAGGAATCGACATCCTTTAAGTCATTTATCATACAAATATTTAACGCCCTGGCTGACATACCAATGGATTTGTTAATTTCATCTATGCTTATCATAATTTCAACTTTTAGCCCCCTTTAAAAATTAGCAAAAAAGAGTATTTGGGCGTAAGTGCAGGAAGATCAAAATTACCTTAAAAAAATTTTAATCTAATAAAATTCAGGAATTTAGTATTATTTTAAGAATCGGGTAACATTTTCTATCATTTAAAAAACCGATTGATCATCTGTGGCAATGCAGGCAGAAACAAGAGCGAGACTAACCTACTTTTGGTAAAACATTATACTTTTTATCTGTAATTGAAACTACCACCATGAGAATGGCAGAAATGGTGAGACCATATACATTTGCATCAAGCCCCAAGGGAAGATTTGCCTGACTTATGATAAGTAAAAGAGTTGTCAAACCTCCTCCGAGCATAGCGGCAAAAGCCCCTTTTGCAGTAGCATTTTTCCAATAAAAGCCTGCAATCACAGGAACAAATAATCCACTTACCATGAAAGCGTATGAATACAGCATCAGCTCTAATACATTTTCCATAGAAACGGCAATGAATAGGGCTAACCCCCCAATTACCAGTGTCAACATCTGGGAAATCCGAAGAATACTTCCAGGGTCAGCAGGCATTTTGTAAATTTTATCCAGAATATCTGTAAAAATATTCCCGGAGGCAGCCATTAAGCAACTGTCTGCTGTAGATAACACCGCAGAAAAAAATGCAGACAACATAAGTCCCATTAAACCTATTGGCAAGACCGTTCTCAAAAACAATGGAAGTCCCATTTCCGGATCAATATCTGATCCTGCAGCATATCCCAATTCAGCAAACATTCCATTTTCAAAAGCCACCCTTGCAAACAAACCTAGGATTACTCCCATAAATGCCATTAATGGCCACTCCAGAAAACCGGCAAAATACCAGGCTCGCTGTGCAGATTTCTTATCCTTGGTAGCGTATATTCGCTGGTATAACGTCATTCCGACAAACCAAATGGGGATTATCGTAACCCCCCAATTGATAATGGTTTGCCAACTAATATTACTTAGTTTCAAAAATTCCTTTGGAAGGGTTTCAACTATTGCAGAATAGCCCCCAACGGAAACATAACCTACTGGGATACCAATGCCAATTAGGCCTGTCATTAATAAAATCCATTGAAATGTGTCGGTATAAATGACCGCTTTGAGACCTCCAATTACCGTATAAACTACTGCAATGATACCCATTATAATTAGTGCGGATTGAAGGTCCAGTTCAGGAAAGGTGGCAGAGGCGAGCTTAGCACCTGCCAATAATTGTGAACTAGTAAACCCAAGATATCCAACTGCTGAAACAATCGCAGCCAATACAGCCACCCTTCGGGTGAAGAGAACCTCAAAAATTTGAGGAAAAGTCAAAAAGCGATATTTTTCATTCATCACGGAAACTTTGGGAATGAGAAACACAGCACTCAGCCATGCGCCCACTAAACCCGTAAAGAGCATCCAACTACCAGATATGCCCATAATAAAACCCAATCCACCCAATCCAATAGAAAATCCACCGCCCACATCTGTGGCAACCACAGATAGACCAACATGCATACTACCCATTTTCCTGCCTCCGACATAATAATCATCCATATTGTTATTCTTTCGAAGGAAGTAAAACCCCACTCCAAGAACAACAAGCATGTACACAATAAAAATTACTAAGTCTACTATATGCATATCGGTGGGCAAGTATAGTAAAAAAATAGCAGACTAAAAATTACTGGTCTATTCTTCATTGGAAAATCAATTCTATACCCCCAATTTGGCAAGTTTATTCATCTTTTTGTCTAAAAAGCAGCATTAAATTAGATAATGTTCTTTCAAGCCTGAGACTTCAATTCCCTTTATAAAGTGCTCATCAGGTGGACAATGAATTTTTAGTTCTTTCTCAAAAAAGGGGTGATTAAATGAAAGTTCAAGGGCGTGCAAAAACATACGATTCAATCCGAATTCCTCACTAAAATACTTATTCTGCTTTACATCTCCATGTCGTTTGTCTCCTATGACAGGGTGACGCAAATGAGCAAAATGCTTTCGAATTTGATGCCTGCGCCCCGTTAATGGAACGACTGAAACAAGAGAAAACCGAGCTGTTGGATAACGTAGACCAATCGCTGCATCTATTACTGACCTGCCCAAGCACAAATAATGAGTAACCGCCTGCTGAGGAACTATCCTTCCGGTTTCTTGGTCTGATAGATTATAATCAATTACCCCCTTATCAGGAACCCAACCCCTTAAGATGGCAAGATATTTCTTGTCTATACTTTGCTTGCGAAAAAGAGCACTGAGTTCATTTGCACTGGATTGTTTTTTTCCAAAAAGAACAATTCCGGAAGTAGCCCGATCAAGCCTATGGACAGTATAAACCCTATACCCTAACTGATCCCTTAAGAGCTGCATTAGAGAGATTTTGTCCTCGCTCATTTTCGTGCGGTGCATTAAAATGCCAACCGGTTTTTGGACTATTACAAAAAACTCATCCTCATATAGAATTTCCAATTTTTCCATGCCTTAAAATATTGGATAAAATTAAACTTAGTTAGGGTCGTCTTAACCTCTACTTCTCAGTCTTTCAAGCCGCAAGCGATAATTCTGTATCATGGCTTCTTCCTGCCCATATAAATCCGCCAACATTGCATAAAAAACCCGATAAGTCTCTTCTACTCGATCGAGATCCATTGCAGCTCTTTCGTAACTCATTTCAATCAATCGTTGGAGCGCATTTTCAACATATTTCTGTTGTTCATAAATCATAATTATATCCATCCGGTCTTGCAGTGAAAATTGAACATTAGGAGTTTTAATCAATTCTTGTGCATGACGGGTAAGAATTTCTCGCATTATCCCCATGTAGTCATCTACCAATACAGATGGATCAAAAAATTCCAAAAATCGAACTGAATCCTTAGCAAACAAATCTTCAAGGCGGTTTAACATATCTAAATGATAAGGCACCCAACGCTCTAAAGTTGCCAAATTATTCTCCACCTCACTAATAATCACCTCCATTGCCCTCTCTGAATCCCCAGCCTGTATTTGCTTCTGTCTAAAATCATTTAACCAAAAAGCCATAAATACACTTGTAAATATAAGGATTGCATTGATGAAGTGATCATAAAAACGCGGCTTTAATGACCATTGTTTTATTGGGTATTTGCTTATTAATTGACCTTCTTCAATGAGCGCTTCTTTAGGTAAGTTTTTTCTACTTTCATCCATAAAGCAGGATATTTTATTATTTAAATGGAATGCATGGATCAAAGATAGTTAATTCAGAAATCTTTACCATTTCTGGTTTACACCAATATATATATGAGTCTACTCCGAACACTCTTTTCGTCATGAAAATGAGCGAAAAATTCAAGATTGAAGAAGAGAGAAAATCGCGAAGCGGGAGGACTGGCACACAGACGTATTGTCTCGTCATTTGGGATGAGACGATACGTTGAGGAAAGATTTTTCCCGATGACAAAGAAATTGTATTTTGCAGCAATTTGTAATAAAAAGGGGTTTTTAAGGTGGACTCATAAATAAATAAGCTCAAAAAAAATTTTAGAGAACTCCCCTCTTTGTCATAACGTTAAAAATAGTATCTTTGCGCCCTTATTGTAAAATCCTTATCAATAATCAATTACAATGCGAACTAAATTATCTCAATTCAACTTTAAGTTACCTCAGAATTTGATTGCTCAGTATCCTGTAGAAAACAGGGATGAGTCCCGTCTGATGGTCGTCCATAGAGATTCTGGAAAAATAGAACATAAGGTATTCAAGGACCTATTGGACTACTACGATGAAAAGGATGTCTTCGTGGTAAACAACACCAAAGTTTTTCCAGCTCGACTTTTTGGAAACAAAGAAAAGACAGGAGCTAAAATTGAAGTTTTTTTACTAAGAGAACTCAATCCACGCACCAAATTATGGGATGTTATGGTAGACCCTGCCAGAAAAATCCGTGTTGGTAACAAATTGTATTTTAAAGATGATAAGGGAAAGGACGCCCTAGTTGCCGAGGTTATCGATAACACTACAAGCAGGGGAAGAACTATACGCTTTTTTTATGATGGGGATAATGAAGAATTTCACAATGAATTGTTCAGGTTAGGAAAAACACCTCTTCCAAAATACATCAAAAGAGATTTGCAACCCATTGACAAAGAGCGTTATCAAACTATTTTTGCTAAGGAAGTTGGTGCCGTAGCAGCCCCAACTGCTGGTTTACATTTTAGCAGAGAAATGCTAAAAAGAGCTGAATTAAAAGGGATAGATTTTGGCGAATTGACACTTCACGTAGGTTTGGGTACTTTCAGAAATATTGAGGTTGAGGATTTATCCAAACACAAAATGGACGCTGAATACTACCAAATCACGGAGGAGACGGTAGCTAAGGTAAACAAAGCTACTGAAACCGGTGGAAAAAACCTGGTAGTTGGAACTACTTGTATGCGCGCCTTAGAGTCTGCAGTTTCTGCAACAGGTAAGTTAAAAGCAAGTTCAGGGTGGACAAATTTATTTATATTCCCCCCTTATGATTTTTTTATTGGCTCTAGTATGGTTACTAATTTCCACCTTCCTAAATCAAGTCTATACATTATGGTATCTGCTTTTGCTGGTAAGGAATTAATCAGTGATGCCTATCAAGAAGCAATCAAAGAGAAGTACAGGTTTTACAGCTATGGCGATGCCATGTTGATTATTTAAAAAAAAAAGAACCCAATCGGGAACTTTCGAACATTCGTTCTGATTTGTTATTTATTTACAGCTCAATTTATTTTTTGAAGTAGTATTTGAATATTTCAATGTCTCTTCTTACTTTTGAGCGCTGAAATGACATATTCTTAATTTTAATATTTAATAGTCACAATATGTACTGGACATTAGAATTGGCCCACCACCTTGAAGAGGCTCCTTGGCCTGCTACTAGAGATGAACTAATAGATTTTGCTATTAGATCGGGTGCACCTTTAGAAGTAATAGAAAACCTTCAACAGATGGAGGACGAGGGAGAGATATACGAAAGTATAGAAGACGTATGGCCCGATTATCCAAGAAAAGATGATTTTCTTTTCAATGAGGATGAATACTAAAATATTCAAGGTAAGATAATATAAATTCAATAGTCCTATGCTACTTTGCATCAGGACTATTATTTTTGCAAAATGCCGACAATTCCTGAAAAAAGAATAAATATTGCCATAGACGGATATTCCGGTTGCGGAAAGAGTACTCTTGCAAAAGAAATTGCGGACTGTCTTCACTATATTTACTTGGATAGTGGAGCTATGTACAGAGCGGTTACCCACTACTTTCAGGAGAATAAAATTGATTACCTGCAAGAAGATCAACTCCTAAAGGCATTGGAAAATATAAATATAAGGTTTGAAAGAAAAAATGTTGAATCTCTCATTTTTCTCAATAACGAAAACATTAGCAAGCAAATCAGAACGCTTAAAGTAAGTAATGAAGTAAGCAAAACAGCTGCACTAAGTCCTATCAGAAGATTTTTGGTTGCCAAACAAAAAAAACTGGCTATCAACAAAGGAGTCATTATGGAAGGTAGGGACATAGGGACAGTGGTTTTGCCTGATGCAGAATACAAGTTATTTTTAACTGCTCAAACCGAAGTAAGAGTGGAGAGAAGGTTTCGCCAGTTGAAAGAAAGTGGGTCAAAGGTCTCAAAAGAAAGTATCCGAAAAAATCTTGAACAACGGGATTTTATTGATAGTTCGCGTAAAGACAGTCCACTAAAGTGTGCAGATGATGCATTGATTCTGGACAACACCAACTTTACCCGAGAAGAACAACTGAATTTTGTTTTAAATGACCTTCGGAAAAAATTTCCTTTTATCGTAAATTACTGCGAGTAAATCAATTTCTCAAAAATTAATTTTGTGGTCATGAATCAACAATGGAACCCAGCCAGTTTAATTATCAATGAAAACAAACGCATCTATCACCTAGATCTACAAGGTGACGATATTGGAGATATTATTTTTCTGGTGGGAGACCCTGAAAGAGTAGATTTGGTCTCCAAACAGTTCGATCAAATTGAAATAAAAAGGAGCAAAAGGGAATTCCTCACACATACGGGAATTTTGGGTTCAAAAAGGGTATCAGTAATGTCCACGGGCATCAGTACTGCTAATATTGACATTGCCCTCAATGAACTTGATGCTGTTGCCAATATAAATTTAGAAACCAGGGAAGCCAATCCGGACTTTAGAAAACTTACCCTAATCAGATTAGGCACCTCAGGTAGCATTCATCCTGAAGTAGGCGTCAATACCATTCTTGGTTCTCAATGGGCTGTTGGATTTGACGGACTTATGTTGATGTATGAGAAAATGGAAAATCACCCACAAGACTTTTATTCTCTGGACTCTGAATTAAAAAAATGGTTCCACCTAAAAGGCTTATCCTATCCAATTTATCTTACAAAAGCATCAGATGATTTAATTCAGTTTTTTGGGCAGAAATACAGAATGGGAATGACTGCTACAATGCATGGGTTTTATGCACCGCAGAGCAGAGAGCTTAGACTTAAAAGCCGCTATCCACATTTGATGGAAGTACTTTCAGGCTTTGAGCATGAAGGCATCCAATTTTCCAATATAGAAATGGAATCATCAGCTATTTTTGGGTTGAGTCACTTATTGGGTCACAGAGCAATATCGTTTAACTCTATAATTGCCAATAGGACAACCGGTGAGTTTTCTCAAAACCCCTACGATGCAGTTGAGGATATGATAGGAAAAATTTTGGACGATATTCGGATTTGGTAATCTCAGAATCTCAATTACATAAGTAATTCATCGGCGATGACCCTTCGTGAAGTATTCAAGACCAAATGGCTCAATCCATCCTGTGGATTTCAATTCTTTTATCTTTCAACATTTTTACCAATAAGTCTGTATCCTGCTTATTTAGGACTATACTCATAAAGTTTTTGTAGCTATAATCTTTGAACTCAATAATGAGGTAGCTGACTCCTCCCTTTCGATTGATTATAGCTTTCCTAATATCCCTCAATTTCCAGTTCTCTGCATGAGCCCGGCTCAAGTAGTTTCTGACCAAAAAGTGTTTACCTGTAAATCCGAAAAAAGTAGTCTGATTACCAAAGTTGATATAACTTATTAAAGTCATTATTAAAAATGCAAAAGTCAGCAAGCCTACTCCACTTGTGTAGTACTGGAATCCGGTTAAAAACAACATGGCCAAGATAATGAGGAGATAATACATTGACTTTCCTTCAAAAAGTGAGGTTTTTACCCAGAAAACCTCTTTTTTGTCAATTTTAGAAGACTCCACTTTTTCGACCTCAGGGGGATAACCGCTTTTCCCTTTCATGGTGTTGAATAACCACCATTTTAGCTCATCCATATTCTTATAAAAAGCATCCTCTAAAATCACTTCTTTATTTTCTTTAGGTTGAATAAGAATTCCGGGAGACCCCTCGAAAAAACTGAAGTAAGCTGAACCAATGCTGTAAAATGCATCTATTCCCTCAATACTTTCCTGAGAGAAAGATTTCTTTCCAACAAAAAATTTTCCTGAAACCAAATCCACCTTTACAGGAGGAGCCTTTTTCATGAAACGTATTATAAAGAATACACTGATAGCGACAAGTAAAACTCCAGTAATCCACCCCAAATAAATCTCGGAACCGGTCATACCATTTAAATATTCCCCAATAGCTAGAAATAGCACCCAGGCACCACTTAATCCCATTAGTGGAAAAACAAAATAAACCATCAACTGAAAGCGAAAAGGATGTCTTTCTAAGACAAGTACACTCATATTTTAATTTATGCTTTTTTAAAAAAATTAAAAATACTGGGTAGTCAAATCAAACTTTGCTCCATTTCACGGAGTCTTAACCATATTCTGCATAAACCTCCTAAATGGCACTGACTTATCAACCATCAGTCGATATGTATGATGTGTCTTTTGGTGTGTTGCCCCTACTGCTTCGTATATAGCTTGCATTTTAGGATTAAAATCCCCAACCCAGGACAGATCTACTTCGGTAATATGAGACTTTTTCTCCATTACACCCTTTAATTGGTAAAAAATGGCAGACTCAACACCTGAATTTTGAAAATCCGGTACCACCCCCGCTACCTGTGCTCTGGCTCGAGTAATCGTATTGGTTTTTTTATAATAATAAAAACGCAGTTTATTCCAAAAGTTAAGTTTCCCATTGAGTTTTTTCAAAATCTGATTTACATCGGGGAACATCACATAAAAAGCAATGGGTCTATCCTTATAGTATGCAAACCATACCATTTCCGGGTCAATAATTGGTTTTGCTTTCTCCATGTATTTTCGCAACTCATCCAGTTGCATTGGATTAAACTCCTCTTTGAAAGAGGACCATGCCTCATTGTAAATGCTAACAAGATCCTTTAGATACTTTTCTGATTTGTCCCAGCTAAAATGCTCAAAATTATAGCCGGGTTTATTGTTCACCCATTCAGCAATCTTCCAAAAGCGCTCGGGAAATTTTTTAGTCATATCTAAAAGATAACTATATTGCTTGAAGTACAGTTGAAAACCATAGCCTTCAAATAATTGCTGATAATATGGATAATGGTAATTCATCCCAAAAACCGGCTGAGTGAATCCCTTTACCAAAAGCCCCCAATCATTATTATTCTCCCCAAAATTAACTGGGCCATCTACAGCCTGAATAGAATACTCCTTTAGCCATTCTATAGCTGTATCAAACAATATGTTTGCTGCTTTCTCATTATTTATACACTCAAAATGCCCAATCCCTCCGGTCCTCAATTTTTCCTCCATTCCATAAAAAGGATGAATAAAAGCAGAAATACGTCCACAAACAACCTTTTTATCATCGTATAAAAGCCAACGTCTTGCTTTTCCGCCTTTTTGTAAAAGGGGATTCAATTCTAAATCAAACAGAGCTTTAATATCAGCATCAAGTGGACAGACCCAATTGGGGTCATTCCTATAATGTCGTTTAGGAAATTGGATAAACTCCCTTTCTGAATTAGCATCACTTACGACCACGGTTTTCATAGCTGTATAGCATTATTTTTTTATCCAACCTTTCAAAGGTAAGGAAAAGGTCTTAAACCAAACAGAAAAGCGATATGAATTTATTCTTCCTCGTCTGAGTTTTGCAAGCTTTTGATCATCTCATACACAAGATGCATTGGAAGCCCCATAATATTGGAGTAACTCCCCGAAATTTCCGAAACCCTGCACAGTCCCAACCATTCCTGGATCCCATAGGCACCTGCTTTATCTAAGGGTTGATAGTTTTTAATATAAAAGTCTATTTCTTCTTCGTGGAGTTTATCCATAGTTACATGGGCAGTTTCAGAGCCCAACGACTGATGGGTCTCGCTAAGAATACAAACCCCTGTAATAACCTGATGCTGACGTCCGGAAAGTTTACGTAAAAAGGACTTGGCCTCTTTATCATCTTTTGGTTTTCCAATAACTTCTCCATCTAAAACCACTATACTATCTGCCGTAAGAATGAACTCTCCAGGCAGCATAGAAGCCTCTACCGCTTCAGCTTTAAGTCCGGCTAAATACTCGGGAATTTCTTCTGCCTCCATTTCTTGGGGCCATTGTTCCTCTACCATTGGAACAATCTGCCTGAACGTAAAGCCCGCTTTGGTAAGTAATTCTGCTCGTCGCGGTGATGCACTAGCTAATAAAATAGGTGGAAAAGAAAGCCTGCTCATATTGAAGAAAATTTAATAATTATGAAGAAAAAACTGTCGTCTGGACAATCAAGAGGTTCTACTGGAACTTAATCTGTCAATACCCCGTCTTTAGATTTATGAGCTTTGTACCTTCCTTTTCCAAATCTAGTTCCATTAAACACCTCAGTTTTCCTCAGCGAAATCTGCTGATCCTTTGGCAACTGAATAAAATCTGAACATTTACCTGAGCAACAATTATGATATTTCTCAGCGCAATCAGGACATTGGATGAATAAGATATGACAAGCGTCGTTTGCGCAATTGATATGTGTATCACAGGGAACTCCACACTGATGGCACCTTGCTATCACCTCATCACTAATTCTCTCCCCTAATCTTTCGTCAAAAACAAAGTTCTTTCCCACAAACTTATTTTTCAGCCCCTTTTGTTCCACTTGACGCGCATATTCAATTATTCCTCCCTCTAACTGATGTACCTTCCTAAATCCTTTATGCTTGTAATATGCACTTGCTTTTTCACAGCGGATACCACCGGTGCAATACATAACTATATTTTTGTCTTTTTTATCGGAAAGCATATCTTCCACAAGCGGAAGGGCCTCTCTGAAGGTTTCAACATCGGGACAAATTGCCTTCTCAAAGTGACCAACTTCACTTTCGTAGTGGTTACGCATATCAATAACTATAGTATTGGGATCTTCTGTTAATTGATTAAATTCTTCAGCAGACAGGTGTTTACCTCTGTCAGAAGGGTCAAAAGTTTTGTCATCAAGACCATCTGCAACAATTTTATGTCTAACCTTTATGGTTAGCTTGAAAAATGATTTTCCATCGTCTTCAATAGCTACATTAAGGCGAATACCATCCATTGGAGGATAGCTATAAATCAATTCCTTTAATTTATCAAATCGCTCCTTTGGAACAGATATCTGTGCATTGATACCTTCTTCCGCAATATAAATTCTACCCAACACACCCAGTCTATCCATTTTACGAAAAAGCTCATCCCTTAAATCGTAGGGATTATCAATCTTGAAGTATTGATAAAAGGATAAAGTCTTTCGCGGGGTTTTGTCCTCCTCTATATTTTTTTTAAGAACATCTCTGTTTACACGATTAATCAATCTGGTCATTTTCGCAAGCATTCTTTTTATGCAAAAATAAGAAAATTCAGGGTAATAAAGGGATATAGAAATAATAAGCTGCTAACATTAATTATAAAAATTAGTGAAGTCATCCAGCGCAAATAAAATCCCGGTACAATTAAAAATGTATCCCTAAACTAAACTCATGCGAGCCATTGGAATAATCCTGAAATGGTTGAAAAGACAAATCATAGCTGTAGTAAAACCTGATATTATCCAGACGGGTTCCAAGTAAGAAACCCATTCTGTCTCCACGTCCTGCAGAATAAGACAAGCCTGCCATAAGGTGATCATCAAACATTTTGGCAAGAATATTGAAATCAACCTGAAAAGGTACATTTCGGAGTCGCTTAATAAACACTGAGGGTTCTAAAGTGATCCTGTAATTGGGAACATCAAAGCTATAGCCCAAAAGGAGATTAAAATACTGAAACAAACTCAGATTATCGTCATCATCAAAATCTACGTCATCTATTCTTGCTCTGACCATTTGTGGAGATGCTAAACCAAAGAAAAAAGATTCTCTGTAAGACCCAAAAACACCTGCCGAAAGATCAAAATAGTTGATTCCATCTGCTGCTGCCTGTACCACAGGATCTCCCGGATCATACAAATCACTCAGAAAAGCGTCATTTGAAAGTGAGAATCTTTCGTATTCAGTGGAAAGACCAACTGACCATTTCCAATCTTCATCTCCAAATCTGTAGCTGTAAGACAATCTGGCTTTGAATTGATTTTCTACTCCAAAAGTTCGGCCAGAAAAAATGGCTCCAAGACCAACTCGGTCGTCCATAAAGCTACCGTCATAACTAAGTGTATAAGCTCTGGGAGCTCGCTCAAAACTACTCCAATTATTTCTATAATTCAAAAAGACTTGATGGCCATTGTGCATGCCGGCAGCAGCCGGATTAATGAGTACAGGATTCAAGTGATATTGAGTGTAATCTATCTGTTCCTGCGCCTGAGTAAAGGGAGCAAAAATTAATGCTGCGAAAAGAGTTATTAAAATATACTTCATGATTAGTGATTTTCAATTTTTTTAAATGATTAGCGTAGTTCTCTTAAGATGGTGACAGTTCCATTAAATTGATCTACAACCCGACCGTTCTCAATGATTTCCAAAACCCAGAGATAGGTATCTTCATTGAGGTCGCTGCCACTATCTGATATTCCTTCCCAGGTATTTCTGTAGTTGACCTCCTGATAAACCTGCTGTCCTCCTCTATTAAAGATTCTAAGGATATTTTGAGTATTCTGAGCACATTTTATTATTAGGTTATCATTCAGACCATCACCGTTTGGAGTAATAACCAGCCTACCCTCAAAACAATCATCAAAAATACATCTCGGGATTTCAACTTCTATTTCTCTTACACATCCTGCATCATCTCTGACGCAAACCACTTCCTTTCCATCAAATAAGCCAAAGAATCCATTTGTAGATTGAAACTGCACGCAACCCACACTGTAGGAATAAGGCGCAACGCCACCTGAAGCCACTAAAGTCAAATCAGCTCTATTGGTCTCCTCATTGCACTCTAAGGACATTATTTCAAATTCCAGGTCTGTTTCAGGCTCATTCACAACATATTCCTCTTCAACTTGAACTCCGGTTTCATTGTCGGTAACTAATACCCTGCATGTCCCCGCAGACACATTGCTTATCGTAAACTCAGTTCCCGACTGACCTCCATCACAGATCCACTGATAACTATAGTCGCCAGAACCCCCTGATACATTCAGGCTAATACTTCCTGATGCTTCTCCTCTACATGCGACATGAATGACATTTGCTCCCAATTCAAGTGCACCACCAACTTGGAAATTCTGAGATATTGAACATCCGTTGGCGTCGACTACCTCTAAGCTATAGGCACCACCACCAATGTTTTGAAGATTTGGAGAGTTGGGCAAATCACCGGGAGACCAATTGTAAGTATACGGGGAAGTACCTCCGCTAACACTTACAGAAATAGATCCTGAATTGGTTCCTTCATCATCATCTATTACTGTAAAATCATCGATGCTAAGTGCAGCCGCAGGTTCGGTTATCTCAAATTCAAATACAAGTGAGCAATTAGCCTCTGTATCGGTAACGGTAACAATACATTCTCCGGGTGCCAATCCGGTTGCAACCGGTCCGGTATTGCCCTCATCACAAGACCATTCAAACTCAATATTGGAATCATCACCTTCAAAAATAAACATGATACTACCATCGTCAAAACCAAAACATGTAACATTATCCACTTCCGGACTAGCAGGAATCCCACAAACAATAAATTCATCGATAATCTCACACCCATTTTCATCAGTGATGGTAACCTGATAAGTACCTGATTCCAGACCTTCGATTGTAGATCCTACCGCGCCATTACTCCATGCATAGCTCAATTCTCCGGTTCCTCCGCTTACGGTCAGAGCAATTGAGCCACTTGCTGTACCGGGAGGATCAGGAAGCACTATTTCTAAATTCTCGATAATAATTTCATCAGGCTGACCAATTTGAACTGTCAATTCAGTTTCTCCAAGGCTTGTTGTAATTACAACCGTATAAGTCCCTGCAGCCAGTCCCGTTGGATTTATGTTACCATCCGGGATTTCTGTCGCATCGCTTGTCCAAACTAGACTTTCAAAAGGGGTGCAAAGTGCAGAAAGTTCTAAATCTATTACTCCATCTTCACCACCGAAACATGCGACATCAGTAATAGTAGCTTCAATTTTACATTCACATTCTATCTGGATGGATCCAGAAACACCAACTGCAGGAATGGGGTTGAATTCAGCGTCAAATACTTCTATTCCTTGAGGACCACCAGTTATAGTTACCGGATAGCTTTGTTCACATTCTCCAATGACATTGAAACAAATACTTGCAATAACTGTATTGTCAGCTAAATTAATCCCGAGTCCTGTAGGATCATCCCAGACTGTACTGGGAATTCTACCTTGATCTACCTGATCTAAAGAAGTCTCAATATTCCCAGGTAAATCTACAGTTGCGAAACTTTCAAATTCGAGTCCTGTAGGATCCCACTCAAACACCAAAAATTGAAATGCCAATACATCTTCAAAGTTTCTAACAGTAATATCCATGCAGACAGTCTCACCCAAGGGACCGATCACACCCTCCTCTCCAACAAATGTCAATCCATCAAATTCACCCTCTATAGTTACTCTTCCATTAGAAAGTACTGGCGTCACTGATTCTGCCACTCCATCTATTTCAACAACTACATCGATAATAACAGGTGTTGACGAAAAATTAACATTTGCTACTTGACCAATGCTACCCGTCACTTCATAACAAATTTCGTATATGATGGTATTATCCGGTACAGATATCGGATCACCTGCAGGGTTATAGGAGAATCTCAACACACCATTACTAGTCTGTCCAGTCTCAAAATTAGAGGCATTCATTCCGGGTAAATTAAAATTTCTAAGCTCCACGTACGAAAGCAGATCGGGATTCCAGTTTTGAGAAAACTGAACTGAAGCTACATCATTAAATCCTCTAACTCCTACACCAACGCAGACCATATCACCCGGTCCTGCAAACTCTCTGGTAGCAAAAAGCTCAAGATCTCCGGTCCCTCCTCCATTACAATCAGTGCCATCAATCTCTACTCTTCCACTATTAAAAACTGTTGATGCAGTAACTTCTATGTCATTTTGTACAACCTCAATAGGAACAGATGGCTGAATACTGGAAATAAAATCGATAGAAGACTCTGAACAGGGCTGACCGATAGCCTGAAATTCAATAGAGAACAATCTGGTGCCATCTGACAAAGTACGACCATCAAAATCAGGATTGCTAACTGATACCGTTACCACCTCCAAATTGGGATTGTCGTTTGGCGTTTGAAAGCTTGCTGGAGTAATATCCGCACCAGCGTTTAAATTGGTAACCTGTTGAAATTCAAGAACGGTCAGGTCCCAACTAATTGCATACTGGTAGGTATTCATATTAGTAAAACTCTCAACAGTAACATCCACTGTCACCGTTTGACCTTGTTGTGCTGTGTGTTGACTAATGTTAAAAACCGGTTGTGCTTCTAATAAGTGGGCGACAATCAGAAATGCTAAGATTGTAATCGTGTGTAAAATCCTCATGGTTAAAATTTAATTAAATATAACATCAAAATTGGTGCAAAGATAGTAAATTCTATAAGTGAATTATTTTTTTTGGCTAAAATTGTTAAGTCCAATAATCTTAGGTTTTTAGCAAAATTGATTGGCATAAAAAATTAGGCACTTAATCTAATTTGATCTATACCAACAACAACTCTAAGAGTCTTTCTTAAAAATGAATCAAATGCAACATCTTCACCGAAAACCAATCCTGCTTAAATTTCGTTTCAAAGCAGTCTGTATTTAATACTAAAAATGGATTATTATCTCCTCAAAAAAATCTGCAACAACTATCTTTGCAAAAGTGGAAAATCAAAACCTTAAAAAAATCATTGCAGACTATGTCGCGGCTAGTCAGCTAAAAAATATTTGCTCCCTGATTGGAAGTGATGAGGTGAATGCAATACAAATCAATGGATTAAGTGGTGCTCTAAGTAGCTTCGCTACCATTGGTCTCTCTCAACATCTTCCTCATCTTTTCTGTATATTGCCCACAAGAGAAGAAGCGGCATACTTTTATTCCAACTTGGAGAGCCTTGCCCCGGAACTCAATAAGGGCTTCCTCCCTGATTCATTTAAAAAGCCTGGCGATTTTACACGATTAAAAAAAGAGCAACTCAAAGACCGAACAGAGGTCATCAACCGGATCAGTACAACAGATCAAAAGTTTATTCTCGTATCTTATACTGAAGCCCTTTTTGAAAAAGTAATCTCACCGGGAAAACTTCGAGAAAAACAAATCAGGTTGATCAAAGGAGAAGAAATTGACGTCGAATTTTTGTTGGAAATACTAATTACTTATGGTTTCAATAGGGTTGATTTTGTTTCAGAACCCGGTGAATTTTCTATCAGAGGAGGCATAGTGGACCTTTTTTCATATGGTAGCGAATGGCCATACCGGGTAGAACTATTCGGGGATGAAGTGGAAAGCATCCGACTTTTTCATCCCTTGGATCAACTCTCTATAAAACAATTAGAACGTGTAAGTATAGTACCCAATGTCGAAAGTCAAATGGATCAATCCGACCGTGTTAGTCTCTTCAGTGTGCTGCCGCAAGACAGTCTGATAATTCTTGAGGAAGAATCAGCCATTATCGACAATATTCAGCAATTATTTGAAATCAGTCAAAAAAAACTCTCCACTATAAACACCGGAGATGAAGATGAGGCAGTAATCAATTACCTGAGAACCCAACCTTTTGTCACCACTCGGGAGATAGCAGATGGGTTGCAGAAATTCAAAAAAATCAGATTGGGCAACTATCCGGAGCTTGAAAATGAAAAAACCATAAGTTTCAATTCCGAGCCGCAACCCAATTTCAATAAAAATTTCAAATTGCTGATTGAAGATCTGGGGCGTAGAGAAAAGGAGGGTTACCAATGTTTTTTATTCACAGATAATCCACGACAATACAATCGGATAACTGCCATTCTTAAAGATATGGAAGTGGAGATTAAACTGCATCCGGTTATAGCCTCAATAGACAGGGGGTTTACTGATAAAGACCTAAAAATAGCATGTTATACAGATCATGAGATTTTCCGGCGCTTTCACAAGTACAAAGTAAAAAGAGGTTTTTCTAAAGATCAGGCGATTCAGTTGCGGATGATTAAGGAAATGCAAGCCGGCGACTATGTCACACACATGGATCACGGTATTGGAAGATATTCCGGTCTCGAAAAAATAGACATCAACGGACATATACAGGAATCTGTCAGACTAATCTATAAAAACAATGACATCCTTTATGTTAGCATTCATTCCTTACACAAAATCAGCAGGTATATTGGAAAGGATGACAGTCCGCCAAAACTCAGCAAATTGGGTAGTGATGTCTGGGCTAAAACGAAGGCTAAAACAAAAAAGAAAGTCAAAGACATAGCTTCCAAACTCATTAAATTATACGCAGTTCGAAAAGGATCAGATGGATTTGCTTTTCCCGAGGACGGCTATCTGCAAAATGAATTAGAGGCATCTTTTATTTATGAGGACACACCCGATCAGGTTACAGCAACCGAAGCAGTTAAAGTTGACATGCAAAAACCTCACCCTATGGACAGACTCATTTGTGGGGATGTTGGTTTTGGAAAAACCGAAGTAGCAATCAGGGGAGTTTTTAAGGCTGTACTTGGAGGGAAACAGGTCGCTGTGCTTGTGCCTACTACCATCCTTGCCCTTCAGCATTTCAATACCTTCAATGATCGGCTTAGTCACTTCGGTGTCAAGATTGATTATCTCAACCGCTTTAAAACCACAAAACAAAAAAAAGAGATTCTTGAAGGTTTAAAGGAAGGCAGCATAGATGTTATAATCGGTACTCATGGACTTCTAAATAAAAAAGTAATATTCAAAGATCTCGGACTACTGGTTGTAGATGAGGAACAAAAATTTGGAGTTACTGCAAAGGAAAAACTAAGGGCTATGAAGGTCAATGTGGATACCCTTACCCTGACTGCGACGCCCATTCCCAGAACACTCCAATTTTCTCTCATGGGTGCAAGGGATATGTCGATTCTCAGGACAGCTCCACCCAACCGTCAGCCCATACATACTGAAATGCGTGCATACAATCCCGATGTAATTCGCGATGCCATTTACTACGAAATAGAACGCGGAGGTCAGGTCTTTTTTGTTCACAATAGGGTAAAGAACCTACCTGATATTTTGGTGATGCTAAAAAAAATGTGTCCTGATGTAGATTTTTCCATAGCTCATGGGCAAATGGAAGCAAAAAAACTGGAAGAAACGCTAATGAATTTCATCCACGGCAAATCCGATGTTTTACTCTGTACCAATATCATCGAAACAGGACTTGACATAGCAAACGTAAATACCATTATCATCAATAATGCACATCACTTTGGACTATCAGACCTGCATCAACTTAGAGGAAGAGTTGGAAGATCCAATACCAAAGCTTATTGCTATCTTATCACCCCTCCTTTTTCTGCCCTTACACCGGATGCCAGAAAACGACTCAAAACAGTGGAAGAATTTTCCGATCTCGGCAGTGGGATTCACATTGCGATGCGGGATCTGGACATCCGTGGCGCGGGAAGTCTGCTCGGCGCGGAGCAAAGTGGTTTTATTTCAGACATTGGGTATGATGCCTACCAAAAGATACTAGAAGAAGCTATTATTGAGCTAAAGGAAACAGAGTTCAGCGCGCTGTTTGAAGAAGAGTTGGCCGACACTAAACGTACTTATGTCCGAGAGGTAGAACTAGATATGGATATTGAAATGCTGATTCCTGATAAGTACATCTCCAACACCAAAGAGCGATTAAAAATCTACAAAGAGCTGGATGACCTTAGTACAGAGGATGAACTAATAGAGTTTGCTAAAAAATTGAAGGACAGATTTGGACCCCTGCCCAAAGAAGTGGATAATTTAATGGAGGCATTTCGCATCAGATGGGTATGCAAAAAACTCGGTATCGAGCGTTTGATTTTGAAAAACAAGGTAATGAAATGCTTTTTTCCATCCAACCCCCAATCTGCCTATTATAACTCTCCTCAGTTTTCTGCCATCATGCAATTTGTAGCAGAAAAAGGAAGAAATTTAGAAATGCAGCTCAAACAATCAAGAGAAAGTTTAATTTTGATGCGTAAAAACATAAAAAACCTTGAACAGCTAAAGGGTTTAATTGATTCTTTAATGAAAGCAGCGAAAGTTTAGGGCCGCAGAACCTTATGATTCAGAAATTTTCAGTTATGATCGAAAATACAGAGTTACCCAATGAGACAGAAATCATTAGTCCATTATTGGATTTTGAAAACAATCAGTTATCTATAGATCAAATCCCTCGTATCGATCAGGTGAATTATGAGCAGCTCGAAAAAAATTATCTGTGGATGACATTGGTTCAAAATGCTATTTTTCTGGCAGTACTATTTGGTGTGGGGATGATTTTTTTAGTCACTGTTTTTTTGGATAACTTTTTCATAAACTTAATCAAGTTCATGGGTGGGTGGTTACTTTTTGCCATAGCACTTGTATCGCTTAGCTGGTTGGGTTTTTACAGAAAAGGCTTTGCCCTGAGAGAAAGGGACATAACCTACAAAACGGGTTTGATTTTCAAATCAGTTACTACGATCCCTTTCAATAGAGTGCAGCATTGTGAGCTAAAAAAAGGCCCTTTTGAAGAGATGTTCACTCTTTCGCGCCTGCGCGTATACACAGCAGGGGGTATGGCTTCAGATTTAAGCATCCCCGGTTTGGAGCCTAAGATAGCCGAAAACATGAAGCAGTTCATTCTGAAAAAAACGGAGGAGGATGAAGAAGAATAGCCAAAATCCCTTTCCGGAACCTCGCAGACAGCACATTTCCGCAATCATTATCCGAATAGTAGATTTTGTTCGAGGCTTGATCGTTCAGTTTCTGCCAGTACTTATCGTTCTACTTTTTGCCGGGGGCAGAAGTATAGAATTAGTCTTTTTGGTTTTTGCTTTAGCAACAGGAACGATCTCAATTTTTCTTTCCATACTCCATTACTTTCGCTTTGATTTTCATATCAAAAAAGATGCACTTGTTATCAACAGGGGCTTATTAAACAGAACCCATACTTCTGTACCTTTTGACAGGATTCAGGTCATTAATTTTGAAGCCTCGGTTGTGCACAGACTACTCAATGTAGTAAAGATAGTTGTAGAAACAGCAGGCTCCAAATCCAGTGAATCTGAGATTTATGCACTTAGCAAATCAGATGCACATGCCTTGAGAGATTACCTTTTAGAAATGCGTGAAGACGCCCTTCCTGAAGGGGAAGAAATGGAAGACACCCAAATGGATTTGGCTGAAAAGCCACCACTTTTCTCATTAAATGTTTTGGATCTGATTAAAATAGGTCTAACCCATAACCATTTGCGCTCAGCTTCTGTCATGATAGCGGTAACCTTTGGTTACCTTTCTCAGTATTGGGTTTATCTGGAAGATCTGGATGATCTGCCTGTACTTGGAAATGCTTTAACTGCTATTGACAATATTGTTCCCTCGCTTGTCCTTATGGTCATTTTTGCCGTCTTGATACTTGCTGTTTTACTTTCCATAGTGACCACCATCATCCGCTTTTTTGCACTAAAGGTAATCAACATCAAAGACGGCCTGAAAACATCCTCCGGATTGTTCAGTCGAAGGGAATTTTCAGCAAGAAACAACAAATTACAGATATTTCGATGGAATACCAATCCCCTAAGAAGGTTGGTTGGTTATTATTCAGTCACAATGGCACAGGCATCAAGCGATGAAGCAATTGACAGTCAATCTATAATCATACCCGGATGTAAAAAGTCTGACTTAGAGTTACTTCGAAATCAATTTTTTGGTGGCGTAAATTTAAAACCCAATCTATTGTTTAAACCTGACAAGCGAATGGTAGGTAGGTACTTTATCTTTTTCGCATTACTTCCGGTCGGCATCGCAATTGGTATCAACTACTTCATCTTTTCGATATGGAACTGGTGGCTTCTTCTCTTTCTTCCCTTTATTTTCCTTTTAATTTTTGTTTATTACCGAAAATTCGAAATGCGCATCAATGAAGATATCATGTTCATCAAAAGAGGTATAATTGAAGACAGCTGGAAATTAATCTACCTTTACAAAATTCAAAGTATCAGCCTCCATCAAACACCATATATGCAACAAAAGGATCTCGTCAATGTGCATATCCACACCGCTGCCGGAAGTTTATCAGTGCCATACATTAAAATTGATGAGGCATCAGCACTCCGGGATTTCATCATGTATAAGGTAGAGAGCAGCAGGAAGAGTTGGATTTAGTGACTATGATATAAAGTAATCAGGAAGAATTTTAATCGAAGGCTGAGAATTAGTTAACAGTGTACAAGTGAAAAAACTAATAACACCCTTTATTTATTAACCACATAGGCACATAGGGGACATAGAAGAATGGATTTTTCTTGCTAATAGCTTGATGAATTCTCTATGTCATGCCTAGGGCTTGATAAACTCTCTATGTGTTTCATAAAATTAACCACATAGGCACATAGGGGACATAGAAGAATGGATTTTTCTTGCTAATAG
>RECS01000186.1 GCA_007693915.1 Saprospirales bacterium
TGGATTTGGATGCAGGCCTACTCTTTGATGCACACCAACGCTTTACCCTAAAATCCATTGATTTGTATGTGGAAAATCCAGGTCTTAGGAGAGTTGAATTGAGAGACAAGAGAGGAAATGTACTCAGATCCAGGCAACTTGTGATTTTTACGCCAGGTATGAATACTATTGATTTGGATTTTGTGGTACCTGCCGGAAGGGATCATCGCTTAGTAAAAGCTAATATTACCGGTCCTGGGTTTACGATTGATTTTGATGCAGCAGATTTTCCCTATGAAATCGATGATATAGTTTCTATAAAAAGCAGTGTTATTGCAGAAGAACCTTTTCCCGGGTTTAATGAAACGGTATATAGTTATTTTTACAATTGGAAAATAGAATATGGATCAGCATGTGGGAGATCAGAAATACCGGTGGAGCTGCTGGATAGTGCAGTTAATGAGATCCTCATTTTTACAGACACTACTGATATTCAATTGGAAGATGGATTTGCAAGTGTGCCTTTTGTTGCGGATTGGCCAGATGGATTAAACTTTCATTGGGATTTTGGAAATGGAACAACGGCTATTGGAGAGGAGGTGAC
The DNA here is from genome assembly GCA_007693915.1 of Saprospirales bacterium. Classification (GTDB taxonomy): domain Bacteria; phylum Bacteroidota; class Bacteroidia; order Chitinophagales; family Saprospiraceae; genus PWJY01. Next base: position 584 of record RECS01000186.1, read on the forward strand.
TGCCATTTACAATGCTCCGGGTATATACACTGTAGTAGTTAGCGGAATAAATGAAGAAGGATGTGCTAGTCTTGCTACCATTGAGATCAATGTCTCTGAAAGACCGGTAAGCACTGTTAATGAATTTGTAGCTAAAAAAGAAATTAGGTTGTTTCCCAATCCGGCTAATGAGACTTTACAACTAATGTTTTCTGAACCTATCAATTTCGACATTGATGTAAGTATTTTCAACATGATGGGGCAAATTGTTTCTCAAATAAATGGAGTTCAAATAGCTAACACTTACACTATTGAAATCAGCGAACTACCGGCCGGTTTTTACATACTCAGTGCAGTGGACAATAAGGGAAATAAATGGACCCAACCGTTTATCAAACAATAAGCTGTGGGATTTGAATAATTAAGCTGAATTTGATTATTTTCGCTTGCATGGATAGTTGTAATTTGAGGTTTAATAAAAAGGGTGAGGCAAGCTCACTCAGTCAACATATCGCTTTCCTCTAAAATTTCGTCCAGTTCTTTCAATGTTTTTCCATAAAATCGGTTGGTCAGGTAAAAACTGAGCAAACCAACTACTAAAAAATAAAGTATTACTCCCCATTGCACATTTAAATTAAGACCTAAAAAATATTGATCATTCAAACTCATCAATATCAGCAGTGCAATGATCAAGGAGGTACCCCAATAGGAAAAATGAAGACTTTTTCGTAGGTGATTCCGAATTTCGACTAAATTGTATTGAATCTTTTCGGTGAATTTTACTCTCTTAAATTGAACCAGGGTGCTGTTCATTCTCAATGTCAACGCCAAACAACCAATGAGGATGATAAAAAAAAGCTTGTAGAAATAACTATCAAGCGTGTCGGCCAAATAAGTGATTGTTATAAAGAACAGGATGCTGGCGAATGCAATAATCCATTCCATTTTCAGATACCTTTGAATTGCGTTTTTCGAAGTATCTGCTGCCTTCAAATAGTTTTTCAGCCTGGCTTTGTCAACTATTGTTCCGGAATTGTGAAAGGCCTTCCAACTTTCCTTGTATTCGTTAAAATCCATGACGACTCATCAATTTATTTAGTTTTTGCTTAATTCGGCTCACCCTTACTCCAATATTATTTTCCGTAAAACCGGTAATTTCCCCGATTTGTCGGTATGACAGATCTTCCAACACGAGCAGTACAATTGACTTTTCAACTTCATTCAGGTATTGTATTGCCATATATAGTTGTTGGAACTGATCTTTTGACTTCGACTCAAAGGAGGAATCCTCAGCAAAATCCAGACTCAGTATTTTTGGCTGTCGTTTGCCCTTCCTTTTGTTGTACATAGCCGTATTCAGAGCCACTTTATACAACCAGGTAGAGAACTCGGAATCACCCCGAAATTTAGGATAAGATTTCCAAGCATTGTAAAGTGTTTCCTGAAACAAATCTTCCCGGTCTTCCTTACTCTGTTCATACATCATGCACACCTTTCTTATGATTCCCTGATGTCTTTCAATCTTCAATAAGAATTTTTCCTCAATGTCCATTTAAGCTAATCTTGTTCCAAAGATAGGGATTCAACCCATCCACTACCCATTAAAAGGGGTCACTATTCCCTGTTTTTCAACTGTTCTTCCAATTCTTTGAAATACTTTTTACTGTCCTTGCCATTTTTTTTTGCTTCTACATATGCCAAAAGGGCAAAGAGGAATGCGGCTAAAGAAAAGGTTTCTACCATGTTTTTAATTTTTAGATTTTATCGAATAATTCTAAAGTCAGCTTGAAACTCATGAATTTAATACATTGGAATACGTCTTTATCCTTATTAGTGACGATAACAAGATAAATCTTACACAAAACTCACTTTTTTTTTAACGCGGAGTATTCTGATTCCTATCCTTTTATGGGTCGGAATTAGCAGTCGATTGTCGGCTAATAGCTATGATTCTACTTCAAAAGCCCCTTCTATTACAAATTGCCCCAAAACCAACAATTTCAGAGTAGAAGGAGAGCATGTATTCTTTGAGATATAGATAGCGGAGTAGGTTTATCCGATTGCTACTTGCTATGAAAAAAAACCAACAAAATACTGTTCCAAATATAGAAACATTGAGTATATTTGAACCATGCCCCATTTAAAAAAAGAAATAAGAGTCGAATTGCTTAAAGAAGCCGAAGACTACTTCCTAGGCCTTAACGAGAAAATTCAAGCTAAATTTTTAAGGTCTTTTGATAAAACAGAATCTGGCCTAAAAGGGTCGTGGTTTGCGAAACTAAGATCGAAAGAAAGCATTTTTGAATTTAGGGAAAGGGACCAAGATAAATTTTATAGAATATTTGCATTTTGGGTAATGATTCTGAAACTAAAACATTAATACTCTGTACTCATGGTTTAGATAAGAAAACAAACAAGACACCTAAGTCTGATATAGAAAGAGCAATAAAAATCAAAAATGAATATCTTAATGATAAAAAAAGTAAAAAATGAAGACAATAACATTAACAGAACTTAAAGATAAAACGCTTGGCAAAGTTGGTACGCCAAAACGAGATAAATACGAACAAGAATTAAGAGTCGAAATATTAGCAGCACAGATCAAGCAATTGAGAATAGAGCGAAATCTCACCCAGGAACAATTAGGCAAATTAGTTGGAGTTCAAAGAGCACAAATTTCAAAAATGGAGAATAATACGGGAAATGTAACCATCTCAACCCTATTAAAGATATTTAGTGCACTAAAAGCTAAGGTAAAATTTGAGATAGAAAAAGAGCAGTTTGAATTAACCTTGAATCATAGTAAGTAACAACAGCTATGACGCCAACCAAACTATCTATCTGGATGTCCTTTGCATAAGCATGACATTAGCGAAATTTATATCTTTAAAAACCATTGCTATCTGAAATTTCAAAATTAAAGTGCTGAATGATCTTATCTGCTATTCGGAGTCTTTCGGCTAACTCAATTCCGGAGCCAATTCTCTCCCGACTTCGAAATAAGCCGGAAACAATACTGGTGCAGAATATGGAATGGATATGATCCGTGGACATCAAATAGTAGGCACTATTGATCTGGTTGTTATTCAAAAGATTGACAAAAGGTTGGGTGTGGGATTCTATGTAACCAATTAATTCATCCGTGTATTTGACTGCATCAGAATAAGGTATTTGGTTCATCTCATGAAAGTAAACCGCAGGTACAAACTCTTGAAATCTGAAAAATTGCTCATGGCCCTCCGCATTGCTACCCTCAACATTTGATTCAAAATAGCCCGATTCATTCTTATTAATCTCTAGAGTCAATAAATCATCGGGAAATAGAAATATTCTTTTGGAAATTTGTCTGTCTTTTTCCATCGATGAATACCAGGATAATAATAGGTTTAGCTTTACGGAAGCAGGCAAAATAGGTACCACATTATTCTCAACTACAGCTACTTTTTCAAAGTTAGACCTTAAATCGAACTCCTCAAAATAAGCAACCCTCAAATAATCTGCCGGATAGGTGCTGTCAACAGAAATTTGAATGGAGATTACAGGCTGTGCTCTTACCAAGGTTGTGGGGATAGTAAGCCCACACAAAATGAATATTAAACTCAGGTTTTTGAATAATTCCATATGGTAGATATTCTTTAACCAACAAGTTAAAAGGTAATAGATTTCTGAAAGTACCGGTGTAGAAACTCTATATTTTTGTAAAATTCCCTATAAACCTCATATTGGAGTAGATCCGCAGTTGATATTAGAAAAACATTGAGTCTTAAAGGGCGCCCGGACAGGACAAGCTGACTGCTTAAAGCTTTTTTTCCTTGAAGATTCCCAAAATACCGGGCCGGATGTGGTGGTGGGCTGATGCGGGCTACTTTCCGGTAAACCCAGAAACTATACCTCCCCTCAAAAATTACCCTTTTTTACAACTTTGTAAATCTTACGATTTGACTGGAATTTTTGTAGGGTATGTGAAGGAAATAAACCCCCGCACTCCATTCGCTGATGTCAATGTGCGCCTCCGGGCTGATGTCCAAAGTGTAACTCCCCATCTTGACACCCGATACACAGTATATTTCTATACGAGTTGTGCCCAACTCCCCTTCACCGGAGAGTCTGATCCAATCGGTGGCGGGATTGGGGAAAACATCAATTGAGGGAGCATCATCAAAGTTTGTAGTGAATACCGGCTCGCACTCTTCAAAGGAATCCCCCGTTATGGCCCACCCCTTTTCTGCTATAAGTACTTCATCTCTGGAAGAAATTGCTGAAGAGCCATACACTAGACCCGAAGCCCCAAGGGCAATATCAGTTGGAGTGTTGGGATTAGCCGCCCAGCCGTTCAGGGTAGCAGAGTAATTTGAGCAATCCAAACCTGAGTGATTCAGCATCCAACCCATATTCTCCACCTTACTGATACCCCAGCCCCCTATGTTCTGGTTGAAAGAACTGGCCCCGATAAACATAAATCTCATATCCACCACACTACTCACATCCCAATTGCTTAAATCCTGATTAAATGAGCTGGCACCTGCGAACATGAGACCCATTTTTCTCACACTACTTACATCCCAGGCCCCTATGTCCTGGTCGAAATTAACTGCATAATCAAACATGGCTTCCATATTCCTCACATTACTCACGTCCCAACTGCCTATATCTTGATTGAAGGAACTCGCACCCAAAAACATTTCGTACATAGCTATCACACTACTCACATCCCAATTACCTATATCTTGATTGAATGAAGTTGCCTCATAGAACATATTGCCCATGTGGTTCACACTGCTCACATCCCAATCGCCTATATCCTGATTGAAAGAAAATGCATCCTGAAACATAAAGTACATATCCGTCACACTACTCACATCCCAATTGCTTAAATCCTGGTTGAAAGAAAATGCAAACTGAAACATAGAGGACATAACGGTAACATTACTCACATCCCAGTTACTGATATCCCCGTTGAAGGAAGATGCAACCATAAACATAGCAGTCATATTTGTCACATTACTTACATTCCAACTTCCAATATTTTGATTAAATGAATTTGCTAAATAAAACATGCCCGACATATCTTTCACACTGCTTACATCCCAGTTCCAATTGGCTCCAATTCCTTCTAAAGCCCTACAATTACTAAACATACCACAACAAGAGCTTACGTCCGATAAATCAGGAACATCTATAGCTGTAACGTCCATATATCTACATCCCTCGAAGGCATTTTCCATACTGGACCAACTTATGGTTCCCCACTGGGAAATCTCAATTAACTTGTCTCGTTCATCAGCATCGGAATTGATGTATATCCTTGGAAAATCTCCCGCAATTTCTACGCGGTATTCGGTTCCGGAAGCTAAATCTTCAATGGTGGCGTTTCCGGTTTGTGCGAGCAACTCACCATTGTTGTCCGGGTCTCCTATCTCTTCCCAATACAGATCGTAGTTGTACCCTTCTCCGGTGGTGAGGATGGTGATTTCATTGGTTTCCAAGGTGTTCCAAACGGTGACAAAGTTGTCGGATGATCCCGGGATAAGCTGGGACATAAGTGGGGTGTGCAACAAACCAGCCAAACCTAAAACTAATAAAAATAACTTACTTTTCATGACAAACAAATTCGGTGAATTTAAAGATTTAAGAATTCAAAAACTCCCAAATATAAGAAAAAATAGCTTAGTCAAGTCCTCAGGCTTAACCATTTACAAAAAAAGTGATTTTGAAAGTATTCGCTAATGATAGCTTGGTTGGTACCCGAATTTAGGAAAAAATGCAAACAAGGAGCTTTTACCCCAATCGAATTCCATTAATTCCACCCAATTCTTAATCAGAGTTCATATCTTCGCACTGTTGCATAGTTTAAAATCAAAGCAATGGGTCAATTATTAACCGGACAATACTTTCAAGAATATCTGTCATTGCTCGATGTAAAGCTCGATAGTAAACTAAAAGACATAGAGGTCAAAGAGTGGTCAGCTGAAAACTTTAGATTTGCGACTGCTGTATCTGTAATGTCATCCTCCCGCATAGAAGGTGAAACACTTGAGGTGGATAGTTATTTAAAGCACAAAATCCTAAACATAGAGTACTTACCCAATCTAACAGAAAGACCCAATGACCTTTACGAAGCTTATGAATTTGCCAGGGACCATGAAATAACCCGGGAAAACTTCTTAAAAGCGCATGCAATAGCCACGGAACACTTGCTCCCACCATTACTTCGAGGCACTATTCGAACCGGCAATATGATTGTCATGGATCAACAAACTCAACGCATACAATACGAGGCTGCTAATGCAAAGATAGTAAATAGAGAGGTCGATGCTTTTTGGGAGGAATTTGATCAATTGGTAAAACTATCGCTGAGCACGGAGGAAGTCTTTTATTATGCTGCATTGATCCATCTCATTTTTGTAAAAATCCATCCATTTAATGATGGAAACGGTCGCATAGCCAGGTTGCTTGAAAAGTGGTTTTTAGCTAGCCATCTGGGTAAAAAGGCCTGGTACATTCCAAGTGAACAGCACTATTACAAGCACCTGAAGCAATATTATGAAAATCTAGCCGGGGTTGGTTTCTTCTATGAGGATCTAAAATACCAACAAGCCATGCAATTCCTCTTAATGCTCCCAAATTGCTTTCTGGAGGAAGGGTGAAGAGTAAATGTTGCTTAGCTTAATACGGCAGTATGCAGAATTCATTGCAGCCCTTAATTCCCACTTTAGCTTGTCTTTTATTCTTTCCCCTCCACTATCCCCCTCATCCCATAAAAGTCAATGGTCTTTTTGAATTCAATTCGATCAAGTAAACGAGAAAGGTATTCCACCCGAATTTGAATATTTGGAATCAATTGTAATTCACCCAAATGTTGTTTCATAGGCTAAAATAAACTACCTTTGATGCGATCAAATGATGGCATCATGAGTCAAAAATACTATGAAGGTACGGTTAAGATAATCAATCTTTCGATAGAAATAGGTAGATTACTGGGGGTGGTTGACTCGACATATTTGAGAAAACCGAAAACCAAATTGCGTCGGGAGTCCCGATTAAAGACCATTCAGTCCTCCCTGATGATTGAGGGGAACACCTTGTCATTGGATCAGGTCACAGCTATTTTTGAGAAAAAGAGAGTAATCGGTCCGGCAAAGGACATCAAAGAAGTTCAAAATGCAATTTCCGTTTACAGCAATCTAAAAATGCTCGATCCTTATAGTGAAAAATCATACTTACAAGCTCATGAAAAACTAATGTCGGGATTGGTGGAGGATCCGGGAAGATATAGGACGAAAAATGTTGGCGTATACAAAGGGGAGGAAATTGCTCATATGGCACCACCCGCATGGAATGTAAGCAATTTAATGAGCAATTTATTTACCTACTTGAAGAAAAGTGAAGATAGTCTTATCATTAAAAGTTGTGTCTTTCATTATGAAATGGAATTTATACACCCCTTCATGGATGGGAATGGTCGAATGGGAAGATTATGGCAAACATTGATATTAATGCTAGAAAATCCGGTATTTGAATATCTGCCCATTGAATTAGAGATAAAAAATAACCAGCAAAGGTACTATGATGTATTAGCTGAGTCAGATAAAGAGGGCTTGTGTACAAAATTTGTGGAATTTATGCTGGAGATGATTAAGATAAGTTTAGGCCAATTGGTTGAAGAAAAAAGGAGGTCTTTAACCGATGAGCAACGGCTACAATACTTTAAAGAGCAATCTCAACTCCCGGAATTTACCAGAAAGGATTACCTCAGGGTATTTAGGGATATTTCCACAGCAACTGCTACAAGAGATTTAAAAAAGGGGGTGGAGATGGGAAAATTAATAAGGATAGGAGACAACAGGCTGGCAAAATACCAATTCATATAAGCCGAGTCACCTCTGAAGGTAAGGATTTCAAGACTATCTACCAAATCACGAAAATGTCCTCTTAAATTGGCTAGGGTAAAAGCGAGTTTGGACCTCCCTCCACCATCCCCCTCATCCCATAAAAGTCAATCGCCTTTTGCTTAAGTGGATTGGTGCTCCACTCACTCCACTC
>RECS01000111.1 GCA_007693915.1 Saprospirales bacterium
AATCTAGCTCCATTAATGGTACCTGCAAATCCGTCACCACCAAATCTGGTTGGTTGAAATCTTCTGGTGTATGGCCTTCCTGAAACTGCAGTAGCCTGAATATTTACACCTGTATTCTCAAAAACATCAGTACCAAACCAACGCGGACCATTATATCTGTTTCCTGAACCGTATCTGTAATCAAGATTGACAACAAATCTGTGTCTTTCATCAAAAGTCAAAGGAGTCAGTGTCCGCAAATTAGCACCTCTATCTGAAATACCTTGCTGTGAGGTTGGTCCTGAACCGGTTCCATCAGCAAACTGAAGCGTATAACTTGCCATCATCTGTAGGTTATTGGTTCTTCTCAAATCATATTGAAAAGAAAATCCTTTAACTGTACCAAAATCAATATTATCAAAGGTTCGATAAGACCCCACAGGAGAGGCAACGAAAAGTAGCGTTCTGGTCTGAATCTGATCTCTTATCTCCTTATAATAAGCAGCAATTTTTAAGGCTGAAGAATTGGTTAATCTTTGCTGGAACCCAACTTCATAGTCAATTGTTTTTTCAGGTCTTAGGTTAGGATTTCCTGTAGGAGTTCTTCCCGCATCTTCAAAATAATAGTATTGCATAGCAGAAACGAAATTATTCGAAGTAGGTCTCTGAACGAGAATATCGTAATGTGCAAAGAAGTTTGCATCCTCAGAAATCGGGAAAGAGAAAGCAAGTCTCGGCATCCAGTTCACCTGTGGTTTATAATCCTCAAAAGAACTATTTACATCAAAATCACTTGATTTAATACTTGCGTGTGGTCGTAATGCAGGGTTTATAATACCACCTCCAAAAATCAGGTTGGCATCATTTACAGGATCGCCATCTCTGTCATACCACTGATTTCCTTGCCTAAAACCAATAACTCCGGTACTTTCAGGTGCATCAACATAAACTTTATAATCATCACCAACAGCATTTGGTCGCTCCAATTGATCATTTATGTTATAAAAGTCATCTGCGGTAAAAATATCATAAAGTGATAATGGATCTCTCATCACCTTTGTATTTGCATCGTATCTGTCCATTCTCAAACCGAGACGGAAGATAATATCGCGATATGTAAACCTATCCTGTATGTAAAAGGCAAAATAATTTGGACGGAATGGAGCTACATTATATGCTCTTCTACCGTCGGGACCCTCATCCCAAAAATCTTCAAAAGTAACGCCACTACTCAACCTATCGCCATTGAATGCAAACCCACTGAATGTCATAAGGTTCGGATCAGTAAGCTCAAATGGGTCAAACATCTCAATGCTTAAATCATCAGGGTGCAATCCATCAACATTTATATACTCTTTCAAAGATACTCCATTGAGCTCTCGGATTGATCTGTAAAACTGACCTCGCGCATCTTCAATAATAACATTCTCATACTCGTTGAAAACAAAATCTCCATACAACTCAGGTATAGTAAATGTATCTATTATTACATCTCTGTTGACATCAATAATGTGATTGTTGGCTCTTGCTCTTCCTATTTCCCATAGACGGGTTGGAGATATTGCCCAGCTTCTGCTTACGCGTTCTTCATAATACAATCCCAACTCAATATTGTGTCTCCCTCTGGTGGAACCACCGGGTAAAAACTCAAACGACATTCTCGCATCAAAAGTAAATCTTTCCCCTTCTGTCTTTTGATAAGTATTATACACAGTACCAACGTTGGCAAATAAGTTATAAGAATTGTCAAAAATACTCGCTCTTGCACCATTGTAAGCCCAAAAGTCTGTAACCTGCGAGGGATTGAAAAAATCCAATATGCCTTTGTTGTAATTGTTCAATATAGGATTAATATCCATATCTGCAAAATAACCATCACCAATTATTTCCCCATCACTACCCCTTGCAAGATTCAATCTTCTGGTATATCCTGTATGAGCAATAAATTCACCTGGAAAAGGCTCAAATCCGGTGGAATCAACTGGGTCGGTTGGACTTACAGCTCTGACCCATTCAATATCAAATTCACCAACATAGCCATACCTCCAGAAATTATCCCGATGGATGGGGTCTTCCAACAATGATGTCCTTCGTTGATAACCGAATTGTAGGGTATACACTGCATTCCTGATTACTTGATTCCTCAATTGTTCACTATCCGGATCTATACCTCTGGTTTGGACACCAAGTCTGTGGCGCAATCTAAATGTACCGCGCATTACGTCGGTATACTGATATGGATTTCTGTTGTAGTTGAACATGGACCAACCGCCAGGAGTGAACTGATTTTTTCTGTCATTATATGTACCAGTAAGTGATATATCGACATTATCGCTCAATCTCGCATCAATTCTGGCCGTAACATCAATATCTCTAAGTCCTTGATTTCTTCTGATATCTCTGAATTCGATTTCTCCTTGTCCATCTGCACCCTTAAATCTGGCAAACTCAACCTCAGAAATTGGAGTGCTTCCAAAATATCTCACAGGATTTTCTTCCATAGACCTTACAGCGTCGGGAGTAGCCTGATAAACTCCTGTAAAACTCGGTCTATCTTCTTGTTGTAGGCGCAACTGTCCTGATACTCTAAATCCAATTAAAGATTGGGTGGTATCTCTTGGATTCCTGACAAGCGGTCCGGAAAAGTTACCACTGATCAAGTTATATCCATAAGGATCTAGGAACTGGGATGTCTCTGCTTCAATCCCACCAGCAAATCTGGAGGAAGGACCACGGGTAGTTAATGAAATAACTCCCCCAACCACATCACCAAAACTTGCCGGGATACCACCGGTTAGAACCTGCATCTGATCGATTTCAGATTGTGGTATCAACCTTCCGCTCACGCGCATACCATCAATGTAGTAGTCAGTCGCATCAGACCTTGAACCCCGGATATTAATGTCATCACTATCGTCTCTTCTAGTCAATCCAGCTGTTGTCGCAGCAAGAGCAGAGATATCCTTTAAAGGGAGATTCCTGATTTGCTCCCCGGTGATAGTAGATCCTGAAGTCGTATTATCTTGTTCAATTAGTGGAACTACATAATCAACCACCTCAATCTCTTCTAGGAACTCTCCGCTTATTAACTGCATATCCAATCTATTCGCACGTCCGGCAAGCACCACAACTCCTTGTTGTCTCTGAGTCTGATATCCTACAGAACTGACCTGAAGATCGTAAGTTCCAGGGTCAATATTGTTAAAACTGTAATTACCATCAAAATCAGTGTTGGTACCCGTTACCAAATTATCCCCCCGGTAAAGTGCGACTGTACCGAATAGTATTGGCTCACCGGAATCCATATCTGTAACAGTTCCTTCAAGAGTTGTTTGAGCATCAGCTACAACAAAAGAAACACTCAAAAAAAGCACAAAAAACAAGTAAATTTTATTCATAAAGCTATCTGGTTAAACCTTACACATTTAAAAATAGAGGGCAATTTTAACTAATTATTAATTAGATACCAAAATTTCAGACAAAATTAACACTTTATACAAAATCTGAAACTCAGTTAAATTAACCAACAATTAACAAATAACCCTACACTCTATACAGACTAATTTATCATTCACTTACTGATTTAATCTTATCAATAAGAATTTCTGAAATTTTAATTTTTGATTCGAAAGTCCAACCAGCAATATGTGGACTTAACAAAACACACTGATTTTTCTTTAATTCTTCAAAATCTTCCTTCTCGCCTTTTGATAAAGAATTTATTTTTTCATTCGGAAATACATCCAAACAAGCACCTTTTATATGATTCATTTGAATACTATTCAATAAATCTTTGACCACCAACATCTTACCTCTTGATGAATTGACAATAATTGAACCTTTTTTACACAGAGATAAAAAACCAGCATTTACCAACTCAAAAGTTTCTGTAGTTAATGGTAGATGTAAACTTACTACATCACTTTCTTTTAACACCTCTTCCATAGAATTCAACTCACGTACAAAACGAAAATCAGAAGCATAGTGCTGCTTATACTTATCATATACTAGTACATTACAGCCAAATCCATTCAATACTTTAGCAAAGGCTGAACCAGTATTGCCAAATCCAATTATCCCTATTTTCATAGCAGATAATTCCCTTCCCCTATTGGCCTCTCTTTCCCATTTTCCTGACCTTATTTCACAATCTGCCTTAGAAATATTTCTGAGCAGATTCAACAGCATGCCTAAAACATGCTCTGCTACCGCATTTGCGTTGCCCTCAGGGCTATTGAGGACTTTGATTCCATGCTCTTTCGCCGAATCCAAATCTATAATATCAAGGCCGGAGCCCAAGCGGGCAATCCATTTCAAATTCACTGCCTTTTGCATTAAATTAGCTCTGACCGGGGTTCTGGTATTAATTACTATTCCGGATAGCTTTTCAGCAAGTTCAAAAACCTCAGGCATAGTTATTTGGGGTTGGTACACGACTGAATAGCCAAGACTTTCAAGACCATCTAAAAGAATATTTTCAACAAAATCGCATACCAAAACCAGTTTTTTCCTCTCCATTAATTGCTGTAGCTTTTTCCAAATAATTTACAAAACTATAAAAAATCAAAGTATGGGAGCCCATTAAAAGGTCAGCCCTCTTCATTAATTATCAAACTTGATATAACAATTGACTGAAATTTCTTAATTTTGGGCTCTCAAAATAAAAAATATGTTCGGATCAGGAAAAAATGGAAAGGATGCCAAGGGAGTAAAAAAAGCTCCTATCAATCCCAATGCTATCAATACATTAGTTGTAGGCAGTGAATTTGAAGGCAATTTCAGAAGTGCTAATGATATACGAATAGATGGAAGCATGAAGGGGAACCTCAATTGCGAAGCACGCCTTATTATAGGACAACCGGGAAGCTTTGAAGGAGATGCTGAATGTCAAAGTGCCGTAATTGAAGGGAACTTTAACGGAAATCTAATTGTATCTGAAATCCTACAGGTAAAAGAAAAAGCTGTGGTAAACGGAATAATCAAGACCAAAAAACTGATTGTGCAATCAGGTGCTATTTTCAATGTAAAATGTACCATGGGTGAGCAAAACATAGCAGCAGACAATAAAAAAGTTAAATCTGAAAAAGAGGGCAGCAAGCCTGCTACTTCCTGATCAAATGACTGATGAAAATAAAAAACGGTTCGACACCTCAAAATTAGCTCCTGCAGCAAAATATGTTGGAATCGGTTTCGAACTATTTGCGACAGTCCTAGTAGGTGCTATAATTGGACAATGGTTAGATGGTAAGATTGCTTGGGAAACTCCAATTTTTACTGCATTATTGATACCACTTTTTGTTATCGCTTATATTTATCGTTTGTATCGTCAACTCACAAAAGAAAAGTAATGACCTATACCCGACTGGCTATTTTTTGCTTTTATGCTCTGTTGGCAACTCTCGTTTTTTCCCTGCCTGCTTTCATTTTTGACCCCAATATTGAGACCATTTTTCATATTTCTATCTGGTCTATAGTTTACTTTATTTTCTTTTGTTTTCTCGCATTGTATTTTGGAAAAACAGTTGCTAAATCTAAAGATTTAAATGCCATTAATAAGCTGTTTATGGTATTGGTTTTTTTAAAACTGGCTACTGCCTTAGCGGTATTTCTTATATTTGTAAAATTCTACCAGCCTGAGGGCAGATGGTTCGTAATGCCTTTTATTGGTGCTTACATTACTTTTACCATCGTTGAAGTAATTAGTCTCAAATCTTTATCAAAAATGAAAAGCCAAGATGAAAAATAAGCTTAAGGAATACCAAGTCCGGGTAAATGAATCAGGGGAAATCATACTAAGTGACGAAGAATTGCTCCAAAAAGATATTGTAGAAATCGAAGATGCTAAATATCACCTTCTCCTCAATGGAAAAAGTCTTGTGTACGAAATTCAGGAACTCGATCTTAATTCCAAAAAAATGAAGGTAAAAAGCAATGGGAAAATTTACGACATTGAGATCAAAGACGAACTGGACCAACTCATTGAGAGCATGGGAATGGAACTTGAAGATGGGGGAGCAGAAACGGACGTGCCAGCTCCTATGCCCGGTCTTGTCCTTGAAATATCAGTTGCTGAGGGCGATGAAGTAAAAAAAGGTGACCCACTGCTGATACTCGAAGCCATGAAAATGGAAAACGTCATTAAATCCCCGGGCGATGCTAAAGTCTCAAAAATAAATGTTAAACCAAAGGATTCTGTGGAAAAAGGTGCTGTATTGATTGAATTTGAATAGTGTGAATTTTCTCAATACCGACCACTCTGCTGCTTTCCTCTTCGGGTTTTCGATAAATTTTTTCTCTTTAAAAAAATGTTATGAAACCACTTTTCATTTTAATTGTCCTGACATTAATGACCACTAACATTTACAGCCAAAATGGCAACTTTTTAGAGGAACTGCTAAACACCCACGCAGATCGTTTGGGGTCGGCTGCTATCAATCCGGAAAAACACCGCGTCCAAATCATCTATACACAAATCGACAGAGACAAAAACAACCAACCCCATTTTACTCACCACAAATTCAATGCATGGGAGGGTAGATATTTCTTTCCTGCAAGTACGGTAAAAATGCCTGCTGCATTTGCTGCTCTAGAATATTTAAATGACCTGAGTATTGAAGGACTCGACGAGCATACGCCTATGTTTACCGGTTCAGCATCTACACCTCAAACAGCCGTAACCACGGATGCCACAGCCCCCGGGATGATTCCAACTGTAGCACATTATGTAAATAAAAATTTCATCGTCAGTGACAATGATGCATTTAACCGGCTATATGAACTCTTAGGTCAGCGCAATCTCAATGAACGACTATGGGCAAAAGGGATGAGTAATACCAGAATTATCTCCAGACTATCTGCTTTTCAATTTGATCATGATGCCAATAAACGAACCAATCCGGTTTCCTTTATTTCTGAGAATAAATTGCTATTTCACAAAGGAGAAACGGTTTCAAGCATAGACACTTCCATTCACAACCAAAGGTTGGAAAAATTACAACAGGGCAAAGCTTATTTCTGGATGGGTGAACTAGTGCACGGTCCTTTTGATTTCAGCTTTAGAAATTATGCAGCATTGGAAGATTTGCACCGAAGCCTCAAAATCGTTCTTTTTCCAGATACAACTTGTTCGCAAAGTCATTTTCGACTTACAAAATCGCAATACGAACTCCTCTATCGCGCCATGAGTATTTTGCCCCGGGAAAGCGATTATCCCCAATATGATCCTGAAAGGTACTATGATAGTTTTGTAAAATATCTGATGATGGGGGGAGTGAAAACTGACTGGCCTGAAAACATCAGGATTTTTAATAAAATCGGAAGGGCATACGGCTATCTTACTGATGTGGCCTATATCGTAGATTTTGATTCGGGTGTAGAATTTATGTTGAGCGCCTCGGTCTATGTCAATGAGAATGAAACTTTTAACGATAATGAATATGAGTATTCCACAATAGCCGGTCCATTCCTCAGAGAATTGGGAAAAATCATTTACGAATCCGAAGTGGAAAGAGAGCGAAATCACACACCTGATCTGACGAGGTTTAAAATATCTTATTGATGAAACAAAAATTATGGCTAAACAAGAAAAGGTAGTTTGGATAACCGGAGCCTCAGGGGGTATTGGAGAGGCATTGGCAAAAAAGTATGCTGAGCGCAATTACAAAGTGGTACTTTCAGCAAGAAGAGTAGATGAGTTAAAAAGAGTAGCAGCGGGGTTTCCCAATCCTGAAAATGCACTTATCCTGCCAATGGATGTAACAAAAGCTACTGAGATTGCCTCCAACACTGAAAAAGTTTTGTCTACTTTTGGCAAAATTGATGTGTGTATACTCAATGCAGGTATAAGCAGTCGTGCTTACATTCGGGATACTCAACTAGAGGTTTTCAAAAAATTAATGGATGTCAATTATCACGGATGTGTAGCCCATGCATTAGAGCTCATTCCAATTTTCAGAAAACAGGGCTATGGACATTTTGTCGTGATTTCATCCTTGATGGGAAAATTTTCCTCACCGGGAAGAGCGGGATACAGCGCTTCTAAACATGCCCTTCACGGATTTTTTGAGGGCTTAAGAATGGAAGAGCATCCCAATATAAAGGTAAGCATGATTTGTCCCGGATTCGTACAGACTAATGTTACCGCAAATGCATTAGGACCGGATGGAAAACCTCAAGGCACCATCGACAGTACAACTGCTAATGGTATCCCTGTAGATAGAGCAGCAGAAAAAATTATCCGGGCTGTAGACAAGAATAAAAAAGAGCTGGTTTTCGGAGGCTTTGAAAAAAGCGGGGTTTACATTAAGCGTTTTTTTCCTTCTATTCTGGATTGGATGGTTTTAAAAAACCGAAAAAAATGGGAGTTGGAGGAGTGAGTTCTTAGCCCGGATTATT
>RECS01000082.1 GCA_007693915.1 Saprospirales bacterium
AACAATCCTATGTGCTCTCACAACCCGATCCTTTGATGGTCGATATTGAGGCGCCACTCAGCGTACAGATTAATGAAATGGCTACGATCGAAGCAGTCACCAATATTGATAGAGATTCTATAGTTTTGATATCGTGGTCAGTAAATGAACTCGCTGTCTGTGACCCTTGTGATGACTTGCGATTAACTTTCCAAGGGGATGTACCTTCCACTATCTCTGTTACCATTACTGATATAAATGGATGTACAGCTTCCGCGCAGGTCTTCCTCAATGTCGTCTTTGAACGAAGGGTTTATATACCCAATGCCTTCTCCCCCAATAACGATGGAATTAATGATCTGTTTATGATTTACGGAACGGAAACTGTAGATGAAGTGGAAGTACTCATGGTCTTCGATCGCTGGGGTGAAAAAGTTTTTGAACGCCTCAATTTCCCCGTAAGTGATCAGATTTACGGTTGGGATGGGACTTTTAATAATGAAAAACTCAATCCCGCTGTGTTTATCTACTTCGCAAGGGTTAGATTTGTAGACGGTGTGACTGAGGAGTTTATCGGGGAAGTCTTATTGGTTGATTAAAAATATAAAAGCTGTGGTTCATTATCAGAACCACAGCTTCCATTTTTATAAAATAGTAACCTTTTTTTGACCTAACAAAACTATCGTTTGTAATCAAAGTTATATCTTTATGCTAAAATAACAACCCATCCATGCGAGGCCTCCTCAATCTCTTGGTTAAAAAAATCCTGGAAAGGAATTATCGAAAGTTGGAATATGCTTTGGAGAATCCAATTGAAACTCAGCATAAGTGGTTCAAGTCCAATCTTGAAGCTGCAAAAAATACTAAATTCGGCAAACAGCATGATTTCAAAACGATAAGTAATTTTGAAACTTTCAGAAAGCGATTACAAGTGAATGAGTATGAAGATCTAAGATCTTCAATTGAGGAGATGATGAAGGGGAAACCGGATGTTTTGTGGAGAGGGGTAGTTAACTGGTATTCTAAATCTTCGGGTACTACAGGCGGAAGAAGTAAATACATTCCCGTCCCCAAAGAGAACCTAAAACTTTGCCACACTAAGGGTTCTACCGATGTTTTGAGTTTTTTATACCATCACAACCCGGACATAGACATTTTCAAGAGGAAAAATCTCATTATGGGAGGAAGTCTTGAAAAGTATTCAGAGTCACGTCAGACAAGAATAGGTGACGTCTCCGCCGTAATGCTATATCATATGCCCTTTCTTGCCAGATTGGTTTTCACCCCGGATATTCCAACTGCTTTATTAAGCGATTGGGAGGAAAAAATTGAGAAAATCGCTCACCTGTCCATAAAGGAAGATGTCAGTTTTTTCGGTGGCGTACCTACCTGGACTATCGTTTTGTTTGAAAGAATTCTCGAGTTGACGGGAAAAAGCAATATGCTGGAAGTATGGCCTAATGCCAAAGCTTATGCACACGGTGGTGTTGGTTTTGAGCCCTACATACAACGCTTTAGGGAGTTTTTTCCATCTAACGACTTTTTGTATCAAGAGGTATATAATGCATCGGAAGGATTTTTTGCAGCGCAGGGAGATTTTTCACAAAAAGGAATGTACCTGCTTGTGGATAATGGGATGTATTATGAGTTCGCCCCGATGAAGGCAGATGGACCCGATCTGGTCAATACTGTTCCTCTTGAAGGTGTCAAAACAGATGTCAAATACAGTATCATCATCAACTCTAACGGTGGGCTTTGGAGATATATGCCCGGCGACGTTATACATTTTTCTTCTACCAACCCCTACATCCTTCATGTAACAGGTAGGACGAGGCAATTTATAAATGCATTCGGTGAAGAACTGATGATAGGAAATACCGATCAGGCTCTTGCTACCTCTGCAGCTAAATTTGGGGTTGAAATAGTGGACTACACCGTCGCTCCTATTTATATAGAAAAAGGAAAAAAAGGTGCCCATCAGTGGTTAATAGAATTTGTGACTGAACCGGCGAATATCAATGAGTTTAAAAAAGATCTGGATCAACAATTGAGGGCTTTAAATTCTGACTACGACGCTAAAAGGTCTTATGATCTCGCGCTGAAAGAATTACAATTAGAAGTAATGCCGTCTGGATCATTCCACAAATGGATGGAATCAAAAGGTAAGATGGGCGGACAGAATAAAGTCCCACGATTGTCTAATGACAGAAAGTATGTGGAGGAAATTATCAAATTCATAGGTAAAAACTTAGTCCGATAAAATTATGTTGTGCATGGAAACTGCGTTGAGCAAGGCACTCGGTGATGTAAGCTTACATCAGGTAGAAGAGAACGAAGAGGGAGTACTGGAAGTACTAATCGCTTCAATTGCTGAAATGCTGGAGAAGGAACCTAATTTATTATTGAGTTCCATGTATCGTATGGATATTGATGAGCGAAAAATCCTTCAGATTCTCAATACTCATTCAGAGAATGATATCCCGACTGAATTTGCTAAACTGGTTCTTGAAAGACAGCGTGTTGCCCTTCAAACCCGGACAAAATTCCCCCAAAAGAAAATAAGCGACCCGGAAGCTTCATTCTGAAAACTTTTTTATGCTATTAAAAACAGAGGGCATCGTATTGCGCACAATAAAATATCGGGAAACAAGTGTGATTTCCGATATTTATACAGCTGAAAAGGGCCTGTTGAGTGTACTTGCTAATGGTGTCCGTAAACAAAAATCGAGAATGGGTGCTGCGCTTTTCCAACCCTCCTCCATCGTTGATATTGTCCTCTATTATAAAGAGAGCAGTAAATTGCACCGCCTTAAAGAAATAAAAATCGCCACCCCTCTATTTTCCATAAACGAGAAAATAAAAAAAATTGCCATTGCTCAGTTTATAATTGAGATTAGTAAAAAAACAGCCACCAATCAGGATCCCAGTCCACATCTTTTTTCGTTTATTAGGAATCATTTGATTCAACTCGAAAATACTCCTTCCCCTGACAGTTTGCAACCCCTTAAATTCTTACTGGAGTTGTGTCCTTTTCTCGGTATAACTCCTGACTTTGATCGTATCCGGAATGGTTTTTTTGATATGAAGGAGGGCACCACAGTAATTACACAGCCCAATCATCCTCATTTTTTAAGCCCTGAAAAAGCATCTATTCTTATGGATATCAGCAAAAGTGAAATCTGCCCATCGGTAAAGCTCGAGGACAGAAGAGAAATTTTATCTGCCATGTTAGACTATTACAAAATACATATAGATGGGATGAAGGAGCTCAACAGTCCGGAAATCCTGCGTATTATTTTGGAACGCTAAATCACTTTTCAGACCACTACTTAAAACTTCCTCCAAAAGGTAAATATATTTATCTTTGCAACCGCTTAATAAAAACGCAATGTCTAGTAAAACAAAACAAGCCATGGAGTTTCAACCTAAAGATCTGACTAAAGACCAATTGGTTAGGCTTTATGAAGGAATGCTGATACCGAGAATGATTGAGGAGAGAATGCTACTACTTTTGAGGCAGGGGAAAATCAGCAAGTGGTTTAGTGGGATAGGTCAGGAAGCTATTTCAGTGGGAGCTACTATGGCTCTGCATGAGGATGAATACGTTTTTTCCATGCACAGAAATCTTGGGGTTTTTACCTCCCGAAATGTTCCCCTAAGCAAATTGGTCGCTCAGTGGCAGGGAAAGGCAACCGGTTTTACCAAAGGACGGGATCGCTCTTTTCACTTTGGAACTAATGAGCACCACATTGTAGGAATGATTAGTCATTTGGGTCCTCAGTTGTCTCTTGCCGGAGGTGTAGGATTGGCGCACAAGTTACTGAAGGAAAAGAAAGTAGCTTTGGCTTTTACAGGCGAAGGGGGAACAAGTCAGGGAGAATTTCACGAAGCATTGAATGTCTCCTCTGTCTGGAATCTACCGGTCATTTTTATAATTGAAAACAATGGCTACGGACTATCCACTCCTGTAAATGAGCAGTACAAATGCGAGCAACTCGCCGATCGGGCTAAAGGCTATGGAATGGAAGGCTACACCATAGACGGAAACAATATACTGGAGGTTTATCAAACCATCAAAGAGTTAGCTGAAAGCATGAGAAAAAACCCAAGACCGGTTCTCATAGAATGCATGACTTTCAGGATGCGCGGTCATGAAGAGGCATCGGGAACTAAATATGTTCCTCAGCAACTTTTCGATTTATGGAGCGAAAAAGATCCCATTCTTAATTTTGAAAAATACCTCATTAAGGTGGGTATTATTTCTGAGGGAGAGCTGCCCGATAAAAAAGAAAATCTCAAGAATCTCATCAAAAAGGAAGTTGCTACGGCTTTTGATGAGCCCGATCCCGAGGCGGATTTAGAATTGGAAACAAGGGACGTTTACCGCACTTTTGATTTTATCAAAGTTGATCCTGAAAAAGGCAATAGCAAGGAACTGCGATTCATAGATGCCATTTCAGAAGGATTGGATGAAGCGATGATGAAGCACGAAAATCTGGTCCTTATGGGGCAGGATATTGCGGATTATGGTGGAGTTTTTAAAATCACCAATGGTTTTACCGAAAAATACGGGGCCGACAGAGTGCGAAATACACCTCTTTGCGAAAGTGCTATATTAGGAATCGGAATGGGTTTGTCGATCAAGGGCTTTAAATCCATGATCGAAATGCAATTTGCTGATTTTGTTAGTTGCGGTATGACACAGATTGCCAATAATCTGGCCAAAGCACACTACCGCTGGGACCAAAATGCAGATGTGGTAGTACGCATGCCTACAGGAGCGGGAACGGGTGCCGGCCCTTACCACTCTCAAAGCAATGAAGCCTGGTTTACCCATGTAGCCGGACTAAAAGTTTTTTATCCTTCAACCCCTGAGGATGCAAAAGGACTATTAATTTCCGCAATCGAAGATCCCAATCCGGTAATGTATTTTGAACACAAAGCGCTGTACAGAAAAATCAGCGGAAAGGTCCCCTCAGGCTACTATAATATAGAGCCGGGTGTGGCAAGACTCCACAGAGAAGGAGATGAAGTTTCCGTAATCACTTACGGATCAGGTGTCTACTGGGCTCAAGCAGCAATGGAGGAGCTCGGCATAACAGGAGACATACTGGATTTGAGGACTTTAGTTCCGCTTGATTACGATGGAATAGAAAAAACAGTAAGAAAAACAGGCAGGACAATAATCCTTCATGAGGATACTTTGTTCGGAGGGATTGGAGGTGAAATTTCTGCCTGGATAAGCGAAAATCTTTTTGAATTTTTAGATGCGCCCGTAATTCGGGTTGGCAGTTTAGATACACCCGTTCCATTTTCTTCTAATCTGGAACGTCAATTTTTACCACAAGACCGTTTAAGAGACAGTCTTCTCAAACTAAAAAAATATTAATCATGTCAAAAGATATTAAAATAGACGAACTCATAGCAGTCACTGGCTTACCCGGACTACATAAAATGGTAGCCAATCGTCCAAATGGACTAATCGTTGAAAACCCGGCTGACGGCAAGAGAAAGTTCTGCTCGGTTCGAAAGCACCAATTCACACCTATGGGCGGTGTTTCCATTTTTACGATAACGGATTCCACACCAATGCCCAAGGTCTTTCATGCTTTGTACTTATTGGAAACTGAAGGAGGTGAAACCATCAGTGCTAATCTGAGTAATGATGACCAAAAAGAAATTTTTCAAAAGGCAGTTCCCGATTACGATCCGGACAGAGTCACTTCAGGAGACATCAAAAAAGTAATCAAATGGTATTGCTTTTTAAGAGATCAGGAAATAGTTGATCTCAGTAAAATTACTGAGGAAGAGGAGTAAATGCTTTTAAGAATAGCCTTAAAATGGATTCAAATCAATCCCTATTAATTTGACATTTTCGTCAGCCATCAATTGTATCCCTAATAGGTTGCTCTCCAGCAGACCCTATGTCCGTTTGACTTGATAATGCAAAGTTATAACACTACCCTTGTTTAGAAAAAAACGAGTCAAAAAAATAGCAACCATTTTGTCTATTACATTTAGTCTTACAACAAACCAATAAAGGAGAAAAAATGATACGATTAAGGTGCTAAAGAAAAATCCCTTAATTCCTTAATCTATACATCTGGCCGGGTAGTGACTGAATAATACCTTTTAACTCTAGCTCGAGCAGTAAATTGGCTAACAATCCAGAACGGTACTTACTCAAGCCGGATAGTCTGTCAATATGTATTCTCCTACCCTCTTCGCGAATGATATCGACTAATCGAATTTCATCTTCGCTCATCTCGGTAAATAACAAACCTTGAGATGGTCCGCTTTCCTCCGGTCCCAAATCCCAATTCAAAAGTTCTGCAATATCAGCAGTACCTTCGATAAGGGAAGCAACATGATTCTTTATTAACAGATTACAACCTTTGGACTTGTCATCGGTAGTCCTTCCGGGAAAGGCGAATACAAATCGGTTGTAATCAAAGGCTAACTGAGCTGTAATCATAGACCCCCCCTTCTCTTTTGATTCCACCACTACCAATGCATCTGAAAGGCCAGCAATAATGCGATTACGAACCGGAAAATTCTCCCTGATCATTTCCGTTTCATTGGAAAACTCAGTAAGCAAGCCGCCCATATCACACATCTTTTTTGCGAGATTAACATGGGTTGGAGGATATATATTAGACAAACCGCCAGCAAGAACTCCTACTGTAGGTATACCATTATCGAGCGATGCCTTATGCGCTGCACCATCTACACCATAAGCAAGCCCACTTATAGTGATCACATTCAAAGATTTTAGCTCAGCTACCAGTTTTTTGACCTGATCCAATCCCTCTTCGGTGGGATTTCTAGTACCTACTATTCCGACAGTACGACGGGGATTGAGATCCTGATTTCCTCTATAAAATAAGACAATTGGCCCGTCCGCCATACGACGCAACCGGGAAGGATAGGAAGGGTCAGCATAGGCGAGAACGCGTGCACCCTTATTGGATTCAGCTTTGTATATTTTTTCTGCCTCCTTAAGATTTAATTCATTATTTATCAATCTTCCCAAATGTTGTCCAAAATTGGGTAAAGCAGCAATGTCCCTTAATTTTGCAGTCGCAATTTGCGAAGCAGAACCAAACTCCTTCAATAAGCGCTTAAAGTTCCTGCTTCCCAGTCCCTTTAATTTACTTAATGCTATGTGAAAAATTATTTCTTCTTCCTTCATTTTACTGAAAAATTGTCGGATCAAGCTCGAAAGCACGTTGAAGATAAAAAGCACTTTCCTCCATTCTACCAACTTGTTCCATTACCATGCCTATGGCGTAATTTATCCTTGCATCTTCGCGACCGACTTCTAATCCATACTGAAGGTAAAATGCTGCCTCATTGACAAAGCCCGCAGGTAAAAGGTAGTTATAACTAAGATCATAGTAAAAGTCCGTAAGTTTATCTCTTGCCCAGGCACGCTGATTTAGGTATTCCATATATTCCCTTACAAATTGAATTCTGGGATTTACTACGAGGACTTCTTTAAACTCCATCAGCAAACGGTCTAAATCACTATGATTGCGATAGCGCTCTGCTGCAATACCTGCCCTCATTTGAAGTGCTTGATTATATGAAGGATGAACTTCAAGAGCACGGCCGATATAATGATCAGCTTTATTTAAATATCGATTTTTCTCGTCCTGATCTGTAGCATCGCGATACTTATTGAACATGGCAGTACCGTAAAAAAGATTTGCTCTCGCACTATTGGGATTGGCAATTACTGCACTACTATTCAGGGCTTCAGGACTACTCCAGGCAGGAATCCTGTACTGTGTATAAATTGCAAAACCTATAATGTGAATCGCCATAACGACTATACTTACCGGTTTTACCCAACCTCTACCGGATAGCATATTATCCGGCAAATCTTTCATGAAAAAATAGGTCAGAATGGCACAATAAGCGAGAGAAGATATGTAAATAAAACGCTCATTCATGAAGGTACCCACCGGGAAAAATATGTTTGAAACAATGGAAAGAGTGGCAAAAAAATAAATTATCCAAAAGGAATAGAAACTCCGTTTACGCAATCCTATTAGGGCAACTACAGCCATCAAAAGGTAAACCGCTAAACTAATTAACACCCAGGGATTTACCCACTCCTGAATAGCAATAGCATAAGGATAATAATCATGTGAAAGCGGATGTGGATTAAACAACAACTGAACGTATTTACCCAAAGTAAACATAATCGTAGCGGCTTTTTGAGGGCCATTCATCTCTATAAATGGATTATTCATAAGGTCTGTGATTTCCTGTCCACTCGACAAAAAATAACCAATGACAGAAGTACGAATAATCAAATACAATGCGACTGCCAATAAACTAACCAAAAACACTGGCAAAATATATCTTATCGGTCGATCAGTGAAAAAGTAAAGTGCAGCTGGGATTACAGCCAGAAAAGTGATGGCGTTTTCTTTAGACATTAATCCAAGGAATAAAAATGCAAACACCCAGACCAAATGAGACAAGGACTTTTTGTCAACATACCTAAAAGAAAAATACAACGCAGCTAAAGCTCCCAAAAATGCCATTATTTCATCTCTGCCTTTGATATTAGCTACAACTTCGGTGTGGATGGGATGAACCGCAAAAAGCAAAGCTGTAAGGAAAGGTACTCCAATATACCATTTAGCCTTAATTCTGTTTTTCAAGGGAACAAGCAAAAACATCAGCCTGAATATCAAGACCATAGTGAGACCATACAAAAGACCATTACCTATATGGTGAACCGTGGGATTGAGACCAAAAAACTCTACTTCCAAAGCAAAAGTCACTATACTCAAAGGTCGGTATCTTCCACCCTCAACCAAATCTTGTTGTTCACCCAGATACCCCTCAAAACTTTCGCGACTTAAAATATCCCAAATCCCGGAAATTCCTTCTTTAGTAAAATTATTCTCTGAAATTACAATTTTATCATCGAGAATATAATCGTAATCTAATGCGGGGAGGTATAAGACAAAGGATACAATAAACAGAGTGACAGCGGCTAGAACATTCCCTCTTGTCCAGAACTGTCCATCAAAGAGAGTTAAGAGTTTAATTTTTCTCCCTTGACTCTTAGTTGCACCTTTATTTCTCTCTCTTTTTTTCATTTTTTATTGTCTGTCATTCAGAAAATTAACAACACCTGAATTTAGTATTCAAAAACACAATTGAGGTGGATTTAAAAAATGTAAAAATAGTAAAAACTTAATTAACAAAATCGCTCCTTACTTATTTGTAATCAATAAAATTCTCATAAAATTTGCTATAATGATACCATTTTTTTTTAGATAAATAATGAGAATAGAAGATTATTCATTGACCTTCTTTCTTTGTTGAAAACTGGATTTATTGCAAATAATTGATCATTTTTATCAAAAAACCAAGATATCTAAACTTTGCAACCTATACCTATTCGAATGCCGTGCAAATACTTACAAAATACTTGATTTGCGTAGCTAAACAGCTCGACCTCTTAAAAAACAGAAATTGCTTAACATCAAGGAAATACTTTTTGATAGCTCTATTCAGCCTTTAATTAGTATTAGAAGAGTGTTTTCTTAACAAACAGCGCTTTTTGTTTTTACTCGACTGAATAATCCGGGTTAAATATCAAATGCTTGCTGAAGAATAGACTCCTGTTGCTTGTCATGCACCTTCTTAAATCCCGTTGCAGGTGAAGCACTTTGCGGCCTACTAATTACCTTAATATTTCCGCATCCAAAGGTAGTTGCGACAAACCACCATGCTCCCATATTAAAAGGTTCTTCCTGAACCCAATAGAGTTCAGCGTTACCAT
This sequence comes from Saprospirales bacterium, assembly GCA_007693915.1. Lineage (GTDB taxonomy): Bacteria > Bacteroidota > Bacteroidia > Chitinophagales > Saprospiraceae > PWJY01. Next base: position 9,788 of record RECS01000082.1, read on the forward strand.
ACTTTTTGAAAAGCTCTTTAAGCTGATTCATCGGAAAGGGATACAACTGCTCTACACGAATAATAGGAATAGCCTTGATATCATGATCGTCTCTGTACTTTTTCAGATCATAAAAAACTTTTCCACTGCAAAGCAATATTCGCTTGGCTTTAACTTTTTTCCTTTCAGTGTAAATGGGGTCATCAAGTACCTCCTGAAACCTCTTATTACTGAAAAAATCACTCATATCACTGATACATTCGGGATGTCTCAAAAGTGATTTAGGAGCCATAATAATCAGCGGTTTTCTAAAATCCCAAGTTAGCTGTCTTCGCAATATATGGAAAAGGTTAGCGGGCGTAGTCATATTGGCTACCACAATATTATTGTTAGCACATGCCTGAAGAAAACGCTCCAGCCTCGCGCTGGAATGCTCAGGTCCCTGCCCTTCAAATCCATGTGGAAGCAGCATAACCAAACCACTCATCCGCTGCCATTTGCTTTCTGCTGCGGTAATGTATTGATCTACGATCACTTGTGCGCCATTAAAAAAGTCACCAAACTGAGCCTCCCAAATGATGAGGCTTTCTGGTGTGGCAAGAGAATAACCATACTCAAACCCCAAAACAGCAAATTCAGATAAAAGGGAATTATAGATTCGGAATTTTGCTTGATTATCGGAAAGATTACTTAGGCGATTGTATTCCTCATAGGTATCCTTATCGTAAAAAATACTATGTCTGTGAGAAAAAGTTCCTCTTTTAACATCCTGACCGCTCATCCTGATGTCGCTACCATCTTCGAGTATAGAGGCATATGCCAATAGCTCAGCCATACCCCAATCCAATGTATTGTCCTTTTTCAGTGTTTGCACTGCCTTAAGCAGACGGTTGACTTTGCCTAAGGGGGTAAATCCCTTCGGGACATTGATTAATTTACGCAAGAGTTGTATGACTCTATCCTTTGTAATCCCAGTCCTTGGGGAGGACTCAAAATCAATATTTTCAACTTTTTTTCTTAGCATTCTCCATGCTTGCTCAGGCTCCTGATATTCATATGGCAAGGACTCCTCCTTAACTGATTCCAACCTTTTCTGCAAATCAGACCAAAACTTTTTCTCCAGAGATTCAGCCAATTTGGTTTCCACATCTCCCCTTGAAGTAAGTCGATCAACGTATACTTTTCTAGGATTGGGATGCTTGTTGACAATATTGTACATTTCGGGTTGAGTGAACTTGGGATCATCACCCTCATTATGTCCGTGCTTGCGATAACAGACCATATCGATAAAAACATCCACTTGGAATTTTTGTCTGAACTCCATCGCCAGCTTGACGCAATACACCACGGCTTCCGGATCGTCTCCATTGACGTGAAAAATAGGTGCCTGAATCATATTTCCAACACCTGTGCTATAGGTTGAAGACCTCGCATCGTCAAAATCTGTGGTAAAGCCAATCTGATTATTGATAACCAAGTGAACAGTACCGCCGGTAAAATAACCAGCCAACTGACTCATTTGTGCAGTTTCATAGACAACACCCTGTCCCGCAATAGCTGCATCACCATGAATAAGAACAGGACATATTTTTCTAAAATCTGTGTCATAAAGTATATCCGCTTTAGCTCTTGAGAAACCAATCACTACAGGATTTACAGATTCTAAGTGCGAAGGATTAGGCACCAACTTCAAATTGACTTGCTTACCTGCGGGAGTATCTACCAAAGAAGAATAACCTAAATGATATTTGACATCACCATCGCCAAAACTCAAATCCGGCACCGCTGTACCCTCAAACTCATTAAAAATATGTTCATAGGTCTTACCCATAATATTCGCGAGCACATTCAACCTCCCTCTGTGAGCCATTCCAATCACAATTTCTTCAACTCCGGTTTTACTACCTTCATTAATAACGGCATCTAAGGCAGGTATAGCAGATTCTCCACCTTCAAGAGAAAATCTTTTTTGCCCAATATATTTAGTATGTAAAAAGCGTTCAAAAACTTCTGCACCATTTAATTTTTCCAGAATCCTTTTCTTTGTCTCTAAATCCAGACCGTAATCATCTACATTTCTTATGGATTCAATTTTTTCTTTCAACCACCTGCGTTCTTCTTTATTCTTTATGTGGGTAAACTCATAGCCAATGTTTCCACAATAAATTTTATTCAGGCGATCTAATATCTCTTTCAGACTTGAATTAGCCATGCCTATTTCAGTACCTGCATAAAACTTTTTATTCAAATCTTCATCCGACAAACCGTAATCTGACAAATCAAGATGCGGTTTACGGTCTTTCCTCTGTTTTATCGGATTAGTAGTCGAAAGCAAGTGTCCTCTCGCACGAAACCCCTGAATAATTGAAAAAACTGCTAATTCCTTTTTTAGGTCTCCACCATCCGGACTTTTTCCATTCCCTGACAGCGCAAACTCAAAGCCCTCAAAAAACAAGCGCCAACCTTCCTCTATCGTAGAAGGCTCGTTCTTAAACTTTAAATACATAGTATCAATGTATTGCGGGTGTGCATTAAACACATAAGAATATTGGGACATTAGTTTTTAATTTTTATTATTTCAGCCAATCACAAACTTGAATAATTAGCGGGTTAACTCCAGAACCCCCTTTCTATTGCAAATATCTGTAATATTTTATATTCAGGATAACTTAACCAAAACTTTATAGTTAACTTCAACAGAATTTATGTCAGCTAAGTTTATGTCTTTGGCATTCATAACTTGATGAGTCCACTCCGAAAATCCCTTTCTATTACAAATTGCTACAAAATCCGATATCTTCGTTATCGGACAAAATCTTTCCTCAACGTCTCGTACCGTCCCAAATGACGAGACTAGATATCTGCGAGACATTTCACCCTCTTCCTTGATATTGAATTTTTCGTTCATTTTCATGACGAAAATTGTTTTCGGAGTGGACTCATTGATTAAATTAGGTCAAAAAAACGCATCCTTTTTACAAGCTTTCAGGTGCTAATTTCACCTTTAAGCCATCAAGCTTTTCAGTGATTTTTATCTGGCAGCCCAATCTGCTGTTCTCCATCACATCGAAAGCCTGATCAAGCATATCCTCTTCATCTTCTGTCGCCTCATTTAATTCATGCTCAGAAAGAACATAGACATGACAAGTAGAGCAAAGTGCCATACCACCGCAGGTTGCTTGTATATCGTATCCACTACCTTTCAGTACCTCCATAAGATTCAAGTTCATGTCAACCGGTGCTTCCACTAAATTGTGTGCATCATCACGGTCTGTAACTTCAATTTTGATTAATCCGTTTTCCATTACATTAAATTATAATCCGTCAATTCCTGTAACGGTGGTGTATTTAAAAGATAACTTTTTATCCGGGTGAATAATTTTATAAGCAGATTGACACATCAGTGTAGCCTCATGAAATCCACATAGTATCAATTTTAATTTGCCGGGATAGGTATTGATATCACCAATAGCAAAAATGCCTTCTATATTAGTAGAGTAATCAAAGGTGTTGACTCTAATGGCATTGTTTTCTATTTCCAGCCCCCAGTCGCCAATAGGTCCAAGCTTGGGAAGTAATCCAAAAAGAGGAATAAAACTATCCGTCTCCAAATGTATTGCGCCCTCAGTCTTTTGATTGATAACTACCTTCTCTAATTGCTGTTCCCCTACCAAACCTACTACCTGAGCACTGGTAATTAATTTTATTTGTCCACTTTCGCTCAACGCTTTTACTTTTGATACAGAATCCAGTGCACCTCTAAAACCCTCTCTCCGATGGACAAGAGTAACTTGCTCTGCAATTTCAGCTAAAATAATGGTCCAGTCCAATGCAGAATCTCCACCACCAGCAACCACTACTTTCTGTCCGCGAAACTGTTCCGGATCCTTAATCATGTAATATACACCATTATCTTCGTAATCCGCTATGTTGGGGATAGGTGGCTTTCTAGGCTCAAAGGATCCCAGTCCACCAGCGATAGCAACCACTGGTGCTTTGTGCGATGTGCCTTTATTGGTAGTAACTATAAAATTACCATCTGTATCCCTTTCTATGGTTTCAGCACGTTCTCCAAGGGTAAAACCAGGTTTGAAGGGGGCAATTTGTTCCATCAAATTATTAACCAGTTCGCCGGCATCAACAGTCGGATAACCGGGTATGTCATAAATGGGCTTTTTTGGATAAATCTCTGTCAGCTGTCCTCCAGGTTGAGCTAAACTATCAATTAGGTGGCATTTAAGCTTCAATAATCCTGCCTCAAAAACTGCAAAAAGTCCTGTAGGACCGGCACCGATGATAAGGATATCGGTTTGAATCATCTTTTTATTTTTTAAGTCGGTACAAATAATTGTATTATAGGTAAATTAAAAATTACTGACCTTTAAAATTAGCAGATCTTTTTTCAACAAAAGCAGAAACGCCCTCCTGCAAATCCTCAGACCCCATACATCTGCCAAAAGCCTGAATCTCTTCTTCAAAACCATCCAACTCAGGATCGTAATATGCATTCACACAGTGAATTATTTCTTTAATAGCAAGGGGAGCCATTTTTGATACAGTTTGAATAATTGATTTTGCCCTGTCCAACAACTCTTCTTGCTTAACGACTTCGTTGACAAGACCTAATTGCTGTGCTTTTTCCGCATCAATCATTTCACAGGTCAATAGCAAATACATTGCCTGCGCCTTGCCAACATACCGCGCAAGGCGTTGGGTCGCAGAATATCCGGGTGTCAGTCCCAATTTTGCTTCAGGCTGACCAAAACGAGCATTCTCTGAAGCTATTCTCAGATGACAAGCCATAGCCAATTCCAACCCGCCTCCAAGCGCGAATCCATTGATAGCAGCTATCACGGGAACGGGAGCTTTTTCAAAACGACCGAAAACTTCAACACCTTGGCGTGCTAGTTCAACACCCCCCTCCTTTGCTAAATGAGGAAAATTTTTAATATCCGCACCGGCTGCAAAAGCCCGATCGCCCTCACCGGTAAGAATAATCCCGTGGAGCGTTTTATCCAAATTCAACAAATAGGCGAGTGCATTGTCCAGTTCATCTATCAATTCCGGGCTAAGTGCATTTAACGCTTTTGGTCTGTTGAGAAAAATGGTGGCTATACCCTCCTCTCGCTCTAATCTAATATTTTTATATTCCTGCATGAGAGATTTTTTTATAAAAAAATGTAAGTTGGAAAAAAGAAAAAACCCTTTGTTCCTAAAGTCTGCAAAGATAAGGGAATAGGCTCTATTAAAAAACATTATTCAGGCAAAACCCTACAGCCATTCAAAAAATAAGACAGGGGGTATCAGCATTAACATGGCGACTATACTGAGTAGTAAAATAAACTTCCAAATCCATTTGAGCCACAAGTGATAAGGAATCTTGGCAATGGCCAGAATACCCATCATCACCCCTGAAGTAGGAACAATCAAATTGGATATTCCGTCCCCAAGCTGATAAGCGAGCACAGCTGTTTGTCTGGAAAAGCCAAGCAAGTCACTTAATGGTGCCATAATAGGCATAGTTAGTGCTGCCTGACCGGAACCTGAGGGAACAAAGAAGTTCAGAAAGGACTGCAGTATAAACATCATTTGTACGGAAATATAGGAAGGCAACCCATCTGCCAGACTTGCGGCGAAATCCAGCATGGTATGAATAATTTTTCCATCCGTTGCCAACACCTCAATTCCCCTTGCAAATCCAATAATCATTGCTGCATACACCATTTCTTCTGCCCCCTTGACAAAGGAATCAGACGCTTTTTTTACACTGAGTTTTCCCACCACTGCTGCAACTATTGCCAGAGCAAAAAACAAGGCTGAAATCTCTCCAATGTACCAGTCGAATTGATTAACCCCTATAATCAGAATAACAATGGCTGCGAGCAAAAGGAATAAGACCAACTTGTGTCTGAGAGTAAAAGCAGTTGTTTGCCGATCAAAATCACTCAGATCTCTTTCTTTATCTACAGCATACATGACACTCGACAAAGGGTTTCGACTGATTTTTGTCATATAAGAAAGTACAAACCAAATGGCTAGGCCGGTAAAAACTGCCCAAACCAGCAAGCGATACTCCCAACCACTAAACACCTGCACCTCAGCAATTCCCTGTGCAATTCCTATAGTAAATGGATTCATAAATGCCCCGGCAAATCCCGCTCCTGCACCAATAAAAGGAATAGCTACCCCTGTAATGGAATCATATCCGAGTTTGAGTGCGAGCGGTATAGTTATCAAAACAAAAACAATTACCTCCTCACTCATCCCAAAGGTAGCACCTGCGATGGAAAATAAAACAATCAAAAGTGCCATCATCACACCTTTATACCTTGGAAACCTCTCTGACAATCCTATCATAGACTTGAGACCAGCATTGATAGCTCCCGTAGCCTGTACCACCTTAAAAGCTGCCCCTACAATTAATACAAACGCAATAATATTAGCAGCTGAGACCAAGCCCTTAAAGGGCGCCATCAAATAATGCTGTGGTCCTTGAGGATTAGACTCAACTTGGTGATAAGTCCCGGGCACTACGACTGTTCTCCCAGTTTCCGTCAGTTCCGTTTCAAATTCACCTGCAGGGATAATCCAGGTCAGTAAAGCAATGAGAAACATAATCGCCAAAACTATAGTCAGCGCATCAGGAATATAATTCAGCCAGCCTTTCCTTTCCATATCGAAAATATTATAAAAAATGAGGTGGTAAAGTTAGAAAAAAAATACAGACCGGCTAATATTAAAAAAATTTGTAATTTTATGGCAATATTCGGAGATTTGCATTGGTTATTCTCCTTCATAAGAACTATTTAAAATATGCCGGGAAAATATATTCGGATACTTATCGTCGCTGCTGGTCTTTTGCTTTTTTTTCAAAGTCTTACAGCTCAGAAAACTGCACTTTTTTACGACATAGAACGTCATTATAAAAAGGGTATGGAATTTTATGAAAAATCGCTCTTTGGCGCTGCCATTCATGAATTTAGAATGGCGCAGAATCAGGATTTTCCCATACATCGGGAAGCTAATATCCTTTTGGATGCTCAAGCCAGATTAATGGAGGCAGTAGCTATGGTGAGGATCGGACTACCTGAAGGTGAGCAAAAACTGGTAAGTCTCATCAGGGAAAATCCAAATAATCCGGTAAGCATTCAGGCATTACTGGAAATAGCCAATTACCATTACAACAATAACAACCACCGGGAAGCTATTCGATTTTACGAAATGGTGGAAATGAGTGATTTACCGGAGTCCCTTCGATCGGAAGCTGCCTTTAAGGCGGGATACAGTCATTTTGCCCAAAAGGAATTTTCTCAGGCTATCGGATATTTTTCCCCCATACTCGACATAAAAGACATCTATTACTACCCTGCCAATTACTATTACGCCATGAGCCAGTATTTTTTGGGCAGAACGGAGCTGGCGCTTGAAGGATTTCAAAAGGTAAGCAGTTCAGGTTTTTATGGGAGATTGGTACCCTATTACATTGGTGCCATCTATTTTGCGGAGGGAAATTTTGCAAAAACTATCGAACAACTAAAGGATCATGCTGGGGATCGCCAATCTAGATATTACGGTGAAATCAATTTACTTTTGGGGCAATCCTATTTTGAAGAAGAAAACTATAAAAATGCCGCCCGATTTTTACAAAAAGCCTACGAATCCGATCAAGGAACGGATAGCAGAAGCATAAGGTATCAACTTGGTTTTTCTCATTACAGTTTGGGCGATTGTGATGAAGCACTTTACCATCTGCAAATGGTTAGTGCAGGAGATGATAAACTCAGTCAAAATGCCAATTTTTATCTGGCGGATTGTTTTTTACGGATAGGAGATAAAGAGTCAGCGCGAAACGCTTTTGCCAATGCAATGAGAGCAGACTTCAATAAAGAAATTAGCGAAGAAGCACAGTTCAATTACGGAAAACTAAGTGCTGAGCTGAATTATGACCGAGAGGCCGTTAATATACTTGCAGCTATATCCCCGTCTTCAATTTACCACGCTAAAGCTCAAGAAGTACTGGCTGATGTATTGCTGTCAAGTAGAGATTACGCCCGATCTATTGAAATTATTGAAAGCGTTGAAAACCCTTCCCCCACTATGCGAAGGGCTTATCAAAGAGTAACATTTAACAGGGCATTACAACTTTTTCTGGATGATGAGCGAGATGAAGCCAGAAAATACCTTAATAAGTCTCTGGAAAATCCACTCGATATGTCACTTCGTGCACAAGCACTTTTCTGGAAAGCTGAGATATCACACAGAAATAGGAATTTTACTCAGAGTATAGACGAGCTTAATCAATATTTCGCCATTGCCAGGAATGCCGGACAATTACCGGAGAGCTCAAGTATTCCTATAGCCAACTATCTTCAGGGATACAATTATCTTAAATTGGAGCGATACGAAGTGGCATTAGGGTTTTTTCAGGATGCTGTCTCTTCTATTCGATTAAATACTGTAAATATCAGTGATCCCTATTTGAGAAGGCAGGTTTTGAGTGACGCTATGCTCAGAGCTGGTGACTGCCTGTTTAAAAATAATCGATATACACAAGCAATGCGCTTTTACAATGATGCAATTGAAATGGGTGAAAGCGGTCATGACTACGCAATTTTCCAGAAAGGACTAATATTAGGACTTACCGGAAAACCCATTGAAAAAATTATTTTACTCGAAGATTTAGTCGCAAAAATGCCTCAATCACCTTATGCAGATGATGCACTTTTACAGATGGGAATAACCTTTCAGGAGTTAGGAAGAAATCAGGAGGCTGTAAATGCACTTCAAAGATTGATCACCAATTACGGCAGCACCTCTCCGCTGGCAAATTCGGCCAGACTCCGATTGGGGTTAATCTACTACAATCAAGGAGACATTGCCAATGCCAAACATCAATACAAAGAGGTATTCAAGAACAATCCTGATAAAAGAGAAGCTCAAGATGCGATGGCTGCCCTTGAAGAAATTTACATCAACGATCTGGGTCGCCCTGACGACTATTTCCAATTGGTAGAATCTATTGAAGGAATCGACTTTACTGATTTTGCACGGGATTCACTTTCATTCAGGGCTGCTGAAATGCAGTATATGGCTGGCAATTGTGAAAGGGCAATACAATCCTACAGTGCCTATATTTCCTCCTTTCAGAGGGGTGCTTTTTTGACTGAAGCATTTTATAACCGAGGTGAATGTCACTCTATTCTGAGACAATGGGATCAGGCGCTCAATGATTACGAGGCAGTATTAAGTAGAGGTCAAAGTCAATACTTTGTAAGAGCACTGGAAAAAGCAGCAGCTATTAGTTTCCACCACTCAGAAGATTTCCACCGGGCTATGGAGCATTACAGTTTATTAGAGACTAGAGCAACCAATGAAGAGCAGCGTTTTGAGGCACAGATGGGCACTTTGAGAAGTGCATACAGGATTAAGCATTATGAGCAAGTAAAAACTTTTGGTAAAAAAGTAATTGACAATCCTAGATCTGGAGATGAACAAAAAGCAGCAGCTTGGTTCTTTATGGCAAAAATGGACTATGAAAGAAAACTCTATGCAGATGCGCTAGAAAAGTTCAATGCAGTAACGCGTCTTACAGAAAACGTTCATGCGGCAGAGGCAAGGTATAAAATTGCCAATATTTACCTACTGCAAAACGAAATTGAACTTGCCGGTGAACTTGCCAGATCAGCCGTTCAGGATAATGCTAATTACCCTATTTGGGTTGCGAAAGCTCTTGTCCTTTTAGCGGACATACTTGTGATTCAGGGAGATACCTTTAATGCGAGAGCTGCTCTCGCTGCTGTGGTAGAACACTTTGATGAAGACCCTATTCTGGTAAAAGAAGCTAAAGAAAAACTAGATAAGCTGATTAAAAAGGAAGAAAACCGGGGAGAGGAAAATGAAACGAAAGAGGAGGAAGATGGCTTTTTAAGAGAGGAGGGGCCGAGATAATTTATTTAACTTGACAAAGAAACTTATGCAAAATATAGCTTTTCAAACAGGGATTTTAATTTTCGCTTTAATACTGGGTTTATTGGGTTTTTCCAATCGCGCCCAAGCTCAGGATTTGCCTTCCGAGCAAATTGAGGTTATCAGGAGTTTTGATGCTCGATTGATGGATGCAGAAAAATTGCGTTTGCGTCCCGCTCTACCAGGACCTGATACAAGCAGATCAAGAACTTATCAATACCGTCTGACTTCAAGACCATTTGAGGTAACTTACCGGGAGGCAGAAATCAGACCTATTGCCATGAGAACAGAATCATTACCTGATGGTTACAATGGCTTTCTCAGAGCAGGATATGGCTTTCCAAATTTTCCACTTTTCGAAGCCGGGTATTACATTACGGAAAGCAACAATCTATCATTGGGAGTATCTGCAAGTCATCATCAGGCGAGAAAAAAAGATATAGACCATCAGCGCTTCAGAGATACACATGTTGGTATTTACGGGCAGTTTGTTATCAATCCGGCTTTGACTTTGTCTGCCGACTTGTCATACGATGTCAATGACTATTACTACTACGCCATTAATTTCCTTCCCGATACCACTATTGATGAAAATGTATTAAAGCGATACAACAACTTCACTGCCGAAACGCGTCTTTTCAATTCCGAAACTACCTCCAATGGTCTTGATTACTTTGCAGGTTTTAAAATCAACCACCTCACAGACAACCGGGCAAGCCGGGAACACAATATAAAGATTGATTTTGGCGGAAAAAAATGGATTAACGGCAAACATCCGGTTTCTGTAGAAATTATTTTAGATTTTACTAATCTGCGTGATACACTTGTCCGAAATCTAAATAATTTCTCACTGCGTCCTGACTTTACCTTTATTGGCGATAAGTTTACAGTCAAAGGTGGATTAAATCTCAGTTCAAGTAATGATGAGTTTTTCTTTTTTCCAATACTCCGTGCCGATTATAAACTCGCTGGACAAACCGTGGTACTTTTTGCAGGCGTGGACGGAGATTTGTATAAAAACAACTACACCAATCTGTCTTCTTATAATCCCTTCATCAACCATAGACTTGACACGCTTGGCAACAGTCAGAGAACCAAGATTTACGGAGGATTAAAAGGCTTGTATCAAAGTTTTCGTTACTCGGCTGAATTCCGCTATCAATCCATTGACAGAATGGCATTTTACCTTCCGAACAATGACCTCCAATACCTGTTCGATCCCATTTTTGACGAAACAAAAGTGTATAGCATTGAAGCTACGCTTTCTAAACAGCTCAATGAGAACATGCACCTTCAGACACATTTGACTTATAATTTCTTCAATTCGGATAATATTGAAGAAGCCTGGCATATTCCAGCCTTTGTGTGGAACTTTGGTGGACTGTACACCAGTCTTGATAAAAAATTACAGATTAGAGGTAACCTATTTGTTGAAAGTGGGGTGAACTATCGGAATGAGGAGGGAGAAGCTGAAAGCCTAAAAGGAATGGTCGACCTGAATCTCGGAGCTGACTACTTTTTTACAGAAAACATTGCTGCCTTCGCCAATGTCCAAAATATTTTCAATAACAAGCGACAGAGGTGGCTCAATTATCCTTCATTTGGGATAAATGCCCAGGTCGGCGTTTTTGTAAGGTTTTAGGAAATTGGCTTTCTGTGCCCCTATGCTTGTGTTATGTGGTAGCAGTGCAGAACCAGATGGCGTAGAAAAGCTCTTAAGCCTGCTTAAGCATGTAATAAGTCAAAATGCTTTGAACACTTAAATCTCAATCATCCCCTCATAATTCTCAGGTTGAATAATATTGACTTCTGGATGTAATAGAATTCCAAATTTTTCCTTGACAACTTTTTGAATCTGTCCACCGAGCGCAACTATTTCCTCAGGGCGAGCCTCTCCCCTATTTATCAATACAAGGGGTTGCTTTTCATAACAGCCGGCTTGACCAATATTTTTTCCTTTAAAACCGGATCGGTCAATCAACCAGGCAGCAGGTATTTTTATCAAGCCTTTCTGTCCCGAAGGAAAAGAAACTATACCGGGATGTTTGCTTTTTAATTCTTGGAACAGTCTTTCGGAAACTACAGGGTTTTTGAAGAAGCTCCCGGCATTCCCAATAATAGCCGGATCTGGTAGTTTGGACTGTCTTATAAATATCACTGCTTCAAAAACATCCTTTACCCCGGGCTTAAATATACCCTTTTTCTTCATATAATCTGCCAAGGCATAATAGCTATAATCTATTAGGTGATTCGATTTAGTGAGCCGGAGCCATATCTCAGAGATGATAAACTTTCCTTTTAGCTCATTTTTAAATATACTGTCTCTATACCCAAAGCGGCATTCCTCATTATTAAAACAACGAAAAATTCCTTCCTTAGGAAAAAAAGCTTTCAGACAAACAAAAACATCTTTGAGTTCAGTCCCATATGCTCCAATATTTTGAATAGGGGCTGCACCCACTTTGCCGGGAATAAGTGCGAGATTTTGAATTCCGCCCCAGCCTCTTTCAACTGTATCCGCAACCAATTGGTGCCAATTATAGCCCGCACCAATACTAATCAACACATCATTATGACTTTCCTTATAGTCAAACTTTTGGATATCTATTTCAATGACCAAACCATCAAAAAAAGCGGGCAAAAGGACATTACTGCCCCCACCGAGAAACAAATGCCGGGGATACTTATCTAACAACTCAGGTAAGGCAAATAAATCCGCCTCTTTCTTGACTGACACGAAAGCAAGAGCTCGGCTATCTAGACCAAAGCTATTGAACCCCTTTAGGGAAAAATTATTCTTAACACTGAGCTCATTCATTTTTCATCTACTCATTCTGCTACAAAAGTAAAATTCTGACAGCTTAGTGCTGAATAAAACGAGGAAAACTTTTCAAAAAAAACAGGAGTTCAGCTTGGTGCCCAACTCCTGTTAATCAATACTAAAATCAAAAAAGTACTTATCTAATTACACTTAACCTTTTTCCTGAGAAAAACTGACCATCAGTGATGTGTAAGATATAATTTCCGGTTTGGAGACCACTAACGTCAAAATTTATTTCATTAGTTGAGCTAAAACTGTAAATGGCTAGTTGTTTACCTGATAAATCATAAACTGAAACTGAAATCTCAGCACCCAAGTCTATTCCTTCAAGTTGAATATTTACAAAATTACCAGTTGGATTTGGGAATACTTTAATCTGATCTGGATTTATAAAGTTCTCACGAACAGAAGTAGAGGGACTAAATACGTATTCACCGGTAACTGCATTAAATACCACATCATAAACACCAGCTACGGGCTGGATATTAGGCCCATCTTGAGTTGCGGTACCTTCAGGAAAATCTTCTGCACCCCAATTAACCGTCCATGCAGTATCTGCTCTGAATTTAACTCCACCATCGTCATCCGGATCGAAATCAAACAATTGTACTCCTGTAGTTGTCCAAATATTCCCATCGTTGGGATCTTTATCCATAAACCAATCAACAGCACCGCCATCATCTGTATCCGGCCATTCTCCAAAAGGACCTGATCTTCCCACAATACTAATCGAATTAAATTCCTCAATTTCATCAAAGAAATAGGCTCCTGTGGTACTGTTAAAATATACGAAATACTCCCCGGCAGGAACAGGAATATTGGGTCCATCCTGGACTGCGGTACCCTCAGGAAATGTACCGGCACCCCAATTAATACCCCAATCGTTATTCGCTCGGAATTTCATTTCACCATCAGTCAGAACCACTCGGATACTCCACTGAGTTTTATCATTAGGATCCTGCTCCATATCGGTATCATCAATCCATCCTCCAGGGGTAGCATCTCCTATAATACTCACGACATCAAACTCTTCTACCAAGAGAAAATCATACTCCAGAGTTGAGCTATTGAAGGTTACGATGTACTCCCCTGCTTCATCAACGAAAATATTATCACCATTGGGCACAGCTACTCCTGTAGGAAAAGTGTCTCCACCCCAGTTTACAGCCCAATCGTTTTCAGCTCTGAATTTTAAATCACCTTCAACTAAATCTACAATACCTCTCCACAAATCTGTGTTATTAGCATCTCTTTGGAGGTGAGTATCCTCATCCCATCCTCCAGGAGTTGCATCCCCAATAATGCTGATGGAATCATAACCTACTATTAATTCGAATTCATAATATGCAGCTTCAACATCAAAAGTAATCGAATACAAACCAGCTTGATCTACCGGAATATTGGGACCATCTAGCTCAGCCTGTCCTTCCGGAAAGTCTTCTCCACCCCAATTAATCGCCCAATCACCATCCTGCCTAAACTTAATATCCCCAGCCTCAAGCATTATAGTTAGGGAATAAAGAGTAAATGCATCATTAGGGAACATAAACACATCTCTATCCCAGCCAAATGGCGTTGCGGAACCAATAATACCAATAGTGCCATCATAATCAAAAAAATACTCACCGGTCTCGGAGTTAAAAGTAATCAAGTAATCACCTTCAACAACTTGTAAATTAGGGCCATCTTGCTCACCTGTACCGAAAGGAAAACCGGTATCTCCCCAATTCACCTCCCAGTCATCATCTGCCCGGAATTTTAATTCTCCGTCAACTAAAGCGACTTCAAGGGTCCAAACATTGGGATCTTCATCATCTTGAACCATTGGCGTGCTTGCGTCCCAACCTTGGGGAGTGGCAGTACCAATGATACCGACAGTAGAAAACTGTCCGTAAGCAGTTGATCCAAAAACTGCTATCATCACAAAAAATAGTAAATGTCGCATCATAAGAAAACTTGTTATGGTTAAGAAAAATTAATTAGTGTACAATATACACAAAGTTATAAAAAAATTATCTAACTTTGGTGTAATATTTCTGGATTCAATTTAAGAATTCATTATGAAAAACTAGTCTATATACCGTATTTCATTTATTACGAATTAATAACAGATTAGTTTTAGTTTTAATGTTATGATAAAAAAATCTGCTATATGTTACAAAAAACAAAAAAATCCGGTATAACGGGCTTAAAACTTGAGAAGTATCTTCTATTATTTTTACTTTTCTCGTTTACCATCACCTCCAACATAATTTCACAAAGGACGATAAGTGGTACTGTTATAGATACAGAATCAGGAGAGCCACTTATTGGGGCTACCGTTTTTGACCGAGAGGATCAATCGAGTGGAACCATTACTGACTTTGATGGTAATTTCAACTTAGAAATCAGTGATAATGCTCAAGTCCTTGTAATCAGGTATGTCGGGTTTGAATCGCTGGAACTCAGACTAAGTGAAGAGAATTTCTATTTAATTCGCCTTTCATCAGGAAGGACATTTGATGAAGTTGTTATCATAGGATATGGTACGGTTGAAAGAGAGGATGTAACCGGGTCTATACAAACTGTTAGTTCTTCAGATTTTAATCAGGGGGCTATCACAAGTGCTCAGGAACTTTTATCCGGCAAAGTACCCGGAGTGAATATTACCACAGGGGGTGGTGGGCCAGATGAAGGAGCGAGAATACTTATCAGAGGAAGGTCGTCTCTCGATGCAACCAATGATCCATTAATCGTAGTTGATGGAGTACCTCTTGCAACGGGTGGGATCTCGGGAAATAGAAATCCGCTTAATGTAGTTAATCCTCAGGATATTGAAAGTATAACAGTGCTAAAAGATGCTTCAGCGACGGCAATATACGGTAGTCGGGCATCAGGTGGGGTAATATTAATTACCACCAAAAGAGGAACTGTCGGTCAGCCTTTGAGAATTAATTACAATGCAAACGTTTCTTTTGGGAGTCACTATAATAAGGTAGATGTTTTAAGCGCATCGGAATTCCGTGAAGTAATGGCAGAACAGCACCCGGATCATGTCGATCTTATGGGTACAAACAACATAGACTGGCAAGATGAAATCTACAGGACAGCTACAGGAACAGATCACAATCTAAACTTTACGGGATCGGCAATGGAAATTATCCCTTACAGGGTTTCACTTGGCTACACCTATAAGGAAGGAATTCTTCTAACTGATCATTTTCAGCGTTACACAGCCGGATTAAATGTAAGTCCTCAGTTTTTGGAGAACAGGCTGCAAGTCAATCTGGGTGCTCGCGGTATGTTTACTCAAAATCAATTTGCTGAGCGAGGTGCCATTGGAGCAGCACTGAGTTTTGACCCTACTCAGGATGTAATGGATCCCGAGAGTAAATTTAGTGGTTACTCTGTATGGACAGACACTGATGGCAATCCAAATGGTCTAGCACCAACCAATCCGCTTTCGCTTTTGGACAGAAGACTCAGGCAAGATGATTCAGAAGTAACCCGATATATATTAAATGCCTCAGCTGATTACCGTTTTTCTTTTTTTCCTGCATTAAGAGCCAACTTAAATCTAGGTTACGACTATTCCAAAGGTGAGGGAGGTGTAAATATTTTGGGAGAAAATCAAGTTGCATATGCATTTGATGCTGTTTTTGGTGGTGGAGTAAAAAACACTTACGAAGAAGTTAGAAAAAATACACTTTTGGAATTTTATCTCAATTATAGGGAGAGATTCGGGCAGCACAGATTAGATGCCATGGCAGGGTATTCCTGGCAACACTTTTTCGATGAAAATTCATTTTTCAGATCTGATGTAGCAGGGACCGAAGATTTTATCATTGATCAGCGAGGTTTGGCCAGAGAACTGTATTTACTATCTGTTTTTGGAAGAGTAAACTATGTTTTTGATGATCGATTACTTTTAACATTCACCCTAAGAGCAGATGCAACTTCGCGTTTTGCTCCTGAAAACAGATGGGGGTATTTTCCGGCTATAGCGACTGCTTACCGCATAATTGACAACGACAACACTTATTTCAACAACCTTCGTTTAAGGGCTGGTTGGGGATTAACAGGGCAGCAAGACATAGGTGGTTACTATATCTATCAAGCCGTTTATGAGGCAAGTCTTGACAATGCACGATACAGACTTGGAGATGATTTTATTACCACCTTAAGGCCAAATGGTTATGATAGAAACATCAAATGGGAAGAAACTGAAACCTATAATATCGGACTGGATTTTACTATTATTGAAAACCGCCTTTCAGGTTCGTTAGATTTGTATAAAAGACTTACAGATGATTTATTGGGTTTTGTAGATGTTCCTGCCGGAACGAATCTTACCAACAGGGTATTTACTAATGTTGGAAGCATGGAAAGTGAGGGACTTGAACTTTCACTGATTACCACCCCATTGTATACCCAAAATATCCGATGGGACCTCGCTGCTAATTTTGCCTACAACAAAAGTATCATTACCGGGCTTACGGCTACAGATGATGAAGATTTCCCGGGTATTCCTGTAGGTGGTATTTCTGGTGGTGTTGGTTCCTTAATTCAGATTCATAATGTGGGCAATGAACCTTCTTCTTTTTATGTACTCGAACAGCTTTACGATGAAAATGGTAGATTAATTGAAGGTGAGTTTGCAGATAGAAACATGGATGGAACGGTAGGTCTGGCAGACAGGTATATTTTCAAAAGACCTGATCCAAGATGGACAATTGGTATTAGTAACAATATTAATTATCAAAACTGGGATTTCTCTTTTGCCGGAAGAGCGCACTTTGGAAATTATATATATAATAATGTCGCCACAAATCTGGGTAATTATAACCTAATGTACCACCCTACTAATTATCTCGTAAATATTCACAGGTCTGCAGTTGAAAACAATATCAAAGATCAGGCAAATGTCACTTTTAGTGATCATTTTGTTACCAATGGTTCCTTTTTCAGAATGGACCACATTACACTTGGCTACACTTTTAATAATTTGATCGTAGATAATTTAAGAGTTTACGCTACTGTACAAAATGCTTTTGTAATTACAACATATGATGGCTTAGACCCGGAAATACCCGGCGGAATTGACAATAATTTTTATCCAAGGCCCAGAACGATTTTAATGGGAGTATCCTTAACATTTTAAACTCAGTATATCATGAATAAAATTGGATTATATATTATAGCACTAGGTCTTGTTCTTTTTATCTCATCGTGTTTTAAGGATCTTGACACCATTCCTTTAGATCCGAATCAATTTACTTCTGAGGTAGCTTATAATGAGCCGGAATCATATAAGCAAGTATTGGCAAAATTATATGCCGGCCTGGCAACAACTGGGCAGGAAGGTCCCGCAGGAAGACCGGATATTTCAGGTATTGATGAAGGTTTTTCTCAATATTTAAGGGGTTATTTTTATCTGCAGCAATTACCAACGGATGAAACTATTGTAGGTTGGAATGATCAAACCATAAAAGATTTTCACAATCAAAACTGGACAAGTTCAGACCCATTTATCTTCTCATTTTACAGCAGGATTTTTTATCAGATAGCTCTTGCAAATGAATTCCTTAGGGAAACCCAGTCAAGCAGACTTGATCTTAGAGATGTTTCAGCTGAGTTACGTGAAGAAATAGCGGGATTCAGAGCTGAGGCGCGGTTTTTGAGAGCCCTGAGTTACTGGCATGCTTTGGATCTATTCAGAAATGTACCATTTATCACAGAAAATGATCCCATTGGCAAGTTTTTTCCACAAGCAACAAATGCTCAGAATCTATTCAATTTTATTGAGTCTGAATTACTGGATATAGAAGGTCAAATAGCAGCTCCAAGAACAAACGAATATGCCCGTGCAGACCAAGCGGCAGTCTGGATGCTACTGGCTAAGCTATATCTTAATGCAGAAGTTTACATTGGACAAAACAGATATGCAGATTGTTTTGAATACACAGAAAAAGTAATCAATGCAGGATATACACTTGAACAGGAATATGAACATTTATTTTTAGCTGACAATGACAGATCAAACGAAATCATTTTTCCAATTGCATTTGATGGAATCAGCACCCAAACATTTGGTGGTACTACATTCATTATCTTTGCTTCAACTGGTGGTCAAATGAGTCCGTCCGCCCGCGGGATAGACAATGCCTGGGGAGGACTGCGCACAACACGCGAGTTTGTCTCACTTTTCCCTGAAGGACAAGGAGGTATAGTCTCAGAAAGAAACATAGGAAATACAGCTAATTATTCCAAGGTTTATGTGCCTGGTACACACCAGGGTAATGATCCTACAGATACCAGAAACTCAATAGCTGCTCCTGTTGGGACTCAATTCTTTTTTGGTCACAAATACTTTCCTGAACCCAATACGGAAATACGATTTACTAGAATACCTGCTCCTGGCGCACCTGTTTTTGGCGACAACCAGGGAGAAGGTACACTCGAAATGAATGGAGCACCTATAGTTGTACCGGAAGCCGGTTTACACTATATTGAAGTTGACTTTAGTACCATGACTTATTCAATTGAAAGACGAGATTGGGAACTGCAAGGATCGGCGGTACCTGGCTCAGAGCCTGTTACCATGGGCTGGAATCACGATGAAAGAGCACTTGAAGTAGAGATAGAATTACATGCAGGTGAAATCAGTTTCATTGGCAACAGTGACCAAGACCTTGTTCTTGGTGATAATGGTGGTGATGGAATTCTGGAAATAGGTGGAGATCCAATTACAAAGATAGAGTTTGCCGGAACCTATAAAATCTATTTGTATATAGAACAACCGGATTACAGCTACAAAATCACCACAAATGTTTTTGACAGAAGAGGCTTGTTTTTTACCAGAGGTCAAACACTAGACATTGAGGATGTTACTCCCTTCACTCAAGGCTATGCAATAACAAAGTTCAGCAATATTACTTCAACTGGTGCAGCAGGCAGTAATTTGTCACATGTGGATACAGACTTTCCTTTATTCAGACTAGCCGATACCTACTTAATGGCAGCGGAAGCAGCATTGAGAGGTGGAGGAAGTACCGCACAAGCAGTAGAATATTTCAATCGGGTGAGGCAGAGAGCTTATCAGGGTTCACTTGGCAATGTCTCAGCAGAAGAGCTCACATTAGATTTGATTTTAGAAGAACGAGGTCGTGAGCTATACTGGGAATGTCACAGGAGAACAGACTTAATTCGATTTGACCAATTTACTGACGGTACTTATGTTTGGAATTGGAAAGGAGGAGTTATGGAAGGCCAGCAAGTACCTTCTTTCCGAAATATTTACCCCATACCTGAGCAAGATTTAAACGCCAATCCCAATCTAAGACAGAACGAAGGTTATTAAAAACCTGTTAGCACTATAAAAGGCTGATTAGTTAATTTACTTAATTAATCAGCCTTTTTCAATTTATTATGTTATGAAAAGATTGTCCATATAAAATGGATTGAGTAAACACTTTTATGATTTCGGATATTTTAGTCATCAGAAATTTGAAATATTCCTAACTTTACCCTAAATTAAAATCAATAGCTTTAAATGAGTAGCCAATTTTCATCTTACAACGTGAGTAAAATAAATAGGGAAACAGAAGATGCCGTGTCCGTTGAATTACAACCAGCTGACGGGAGCCAAATACCTGATTTCTTGCCGGGACAGTACTTGACAATTAGGGCATTTTTTGACGGCGAGGAAATCAGGAGAAGTTATTCTATCTGTTCTTCACCTGCTGAAGGAATTCTCCGAGTGGGAATAAAACGGCTCAAAGGCGGGAAGTTTTCTACTTATGCAAATGATATATTAAAAGAAGGTGACACAGTAGAAGTCATGGAACCCATGGGTAAATTTACTCATAGCTGCAATCAAAACAATCAGAATCATTATATCGGATTTGCAGCCGGAAGTGGAATAACCCCTATTCTTTCCATTGTCAAAAGCATTTTAAGGGAGGAACCAAATAGTCGTTTCTCACTTTTTTATGGAAACAAAAGGACAGGGGACATCATGTTTAAAGAAGAAATTGAAGGCTTAAAAAACATCTATCTCAATAGATTTTCTGTATATCATATTTTATCGAAAGAGAAAAGTGACATACCTCTTTTTGAAGGTCGAATTGATCGACCAAAATTGGAAAAATTTGCGAAATTATTTTTTGATCCGAAGAAAGTAAATTCTGCATTTATATGTGGTCCATTGCAAATGACTGAAAACATAGCTGAGTTTTTGAAAGAGCAGAAAATAGATGAAAATCAAGTGAAATTTGAGCTCTTTACAACAGAAGGAGTGAAGAAGAGAGCTGTCGATAAGGAGGAGATAGCAAAAAACATAGAGGCAGAATCGGTCGCAGTAAGTCTTAGAATTGACGGTGATATTTATGATTTCAACATGGACAAAAAGGGGGTAACCATACTTGATGGTGCTGCCAATACAGGAGCCGATGTGCCTTATGCCTGTAAAGGAGGAGTATGTTCAACCTGCAGAGCAAAATTAATCTCCGGTGAAGTACATATGGAGGTAAATTATGCACTTGAAAAAGATGAATTAGAACAAGGCTTTATATTAACCTGTCAGTCTTATCCGAAGACAGAGAAGGTGGAAGTTGATTTTGATATCAAATAAATTGATTACCAAGTAACCAAGGACAAGGAAAGCGTTTCAGTTATTAATTTTATGGTTGACAATTAAGCGAGAAAGTAAATTCCTGGCACTTCCCTCACCCTGAATTATAAAAAACTCACATTCGTTTTCTATTAACCATTCCAGATATTGTTTAAAAAGATAGTTACGATCGTTTGGATTCTCTCTGTATGGCCCAGCCTCCCAATTAAGATCAGGTTTACAAAGTAAAAACAGCTCGCTTTGCCTTTCCTTAAGACCATCAGTTATAAATGGGTCAACCTTCCCAAAGCGGACAGATGACCAAATGTATAGGACTAAAAAAGAGGTGTCGCAGATTAATACAGAATCAGAAGAGTTTATTGCATTATTTTCCATTTGATTCTGAACAACAGCTATCTGTTTTAGATCAAAGAAATCATAGGATCGTTGTACGTTATTAAGGTATTGAATTGATAATTCATCCAGATGATTCAGACCAAATTGAACTGAAAGATATTTACAGAGAGAGGATTTACCGGAGCATTCGGGACCTGTTATAATAATTCTGCGATAATTCATAGGGGAGCAAAAATAAAAAAACCCGATGCAACAGTAGTCACATCGGGTTATGTTTCTAAAAAAATTGGCAGCGACCTACTCTCCCGGGAAATCCCAGTACCATCGGCGCTGAGGGGCTTAACCGCTCTGTTCGGAATGGGAAGAAGTGTTTCCCCCTCGCTATAACCACCAAAATAATCTTTTGTCACACCTTTGCGACATTTATTCTTTTAGGTTGTTCTTGGTGTTCTTTATTCTTAAAAAAAACAGGACGAGAGTAGTAAAACAAAAGCATCCGAATAAAAGCTTTCGGAAATAAATTGAAGCTATAATATTAGTCACCGGGATCGATCCCGGATCTACTGAACAGTTCCCCATTCAGCCTATTCCTTAAAAAAAGGAAGCATTCGGGTAATTAGTACTACTCGGCTTAATACATTACTGCACTTACACCTATAGCCTATCAACGTGGTAGTCTCCCACGACCCTTTCTTTCCCGAAGGAAAATGGAATACTCATCTTGAAGGCGGCTTCGCGCTTAGATGCTTTCAGCGCTTATCCGTGCCGTACATAGCTACC
>RECS01000038.1 GCA_007693915.1 Saprospirales bacterium
ATGACAGCACGACCTATCTCATTCAGATTGAAAATCCTGATGGTCTGCAGTCGGGTCTGTTAGAGGGTACTGTCGATGGGGAAAAAATGCATTTTGAAAATTTAACTGCGCATATTCCCATTAAAAAGGACAAACTGAAACACGAAGTTTTATTGAAAATTAAAAAGGAATAAAAATAAAGTCCACGGTTTTTCTGGGCTAAAACTTAGTATTATTTCATTGCAATAAATATAAACTACCAATACAAGGATGGGACATAATTACCATTTCCGGTAAAAAAAATTATCCTCATGGAACTTTACCAAGCCAAAAACAGGGTTAAGGTAGTTGCGCATGATTTAGCACGACAAAGAGAGAAGAAGTTATTCCTAATGTTGTAAAGCAAACTAATGTTTAGGAAAACCCTGTAAATGTTTTTACTGTTTTGAAAAACATGCTTAAACTCTTATTGCGAGAAGAATCCTAACTAGCAGCAAGACTAAAAACCCCAAAAGCTGAAAGAGCAGCAATAAGAATAATCACGATGAGTAATCTGTAAATGTACTTTTCCGCATTGGGAACCCTACTGGCAAACCAGGCTCCTGCCATACCTCCCGGCACCTGTCCAAAAGCCAGTAATAAACCTGCTAACCAAACTACCTGACCATTCCACCAGAAAAGTAGAAGCGCAATACTCGTGTAAGCACCTACTGCTAAAATTTTGATGGCATTGGCTGTAATCAGGTTATACCCCAACAGAACCACCAACATCGCCAGAAAGAAGAGCCCCATTCCCATTTGAATAAAACCCCCATAAAATCCCAGAGCGAGAATCATAGTCAATCTCACCCAATACGGTAATTTGTTTCGGTTGTCGGTAGGAGTAATCCAACGGGAAGGTTTAAAAATCAGCGTAAAGAGTAAAGCGACCAGCAAAACTTTATAAACTGTCATGAAGCCTTCATTGGAAATAAACATGGCAGTCAAAATCCCGGCAATTGCACCTGGAAACATCCACATTACTATTAACCTGGATTCACTCCATTTGAGTTTTCCATAAAATCTAAAAGTTGCCGTAGAAGAAATGGACTGGAATAAAACTCCTATCCGATTGGTTCCATTGGCGATATTACCGGGCAAGCCTAATACATCGGTTAAAATAGCCAGAGTAACTACCGAACCATTGCCTGCCAAAGTGTTGATAAATCCCGCTAAAAAGCCTCCGCCAAGTGTAATTACCCAATGATACCATTCAAACTCAATCATCACTCATTTTCAAGATTAATTTGCTGGCACAGTTCAATCAGGACGCCATTGGTATCTTTAGGGTGAAGAAAGCAAATCAACATTTGATCAGCACCCCTTTTCGGTTTATCATTTAACAGTCGGAAACCCAGGTCTTTCAGGCGTTGCATCTCTTCCTCAATATTGTCCACCGAAAAGGCAATATGATGGATGCCCTCACCCCTCTTTTCAATAAATTTGGCAATGGGGCTACTTTCATCAGTAGCCTGTAGCAGCTCAATTTTATTGGGTCCGGATTTAAAAAAAGAGGTCATCACTCCTTCTGATTCTACAGCTTCTCGTTTATAAGGAGATTCCCCTGTCAAAGCCGTAAAAAGTTTTTCAGAGCTTTCAAGGTCTTTGACTGCTATCCCCAGGTGTTCTATTTTTTTTAAGTGCTTCATGCTACTCCTGCATCAACAATCCATTGAAAAAAGTTTTGAAACTATCCACATCCATCGAACCTAAGTCACCCACTCCTTTTCGCCTTACGCTCACTTTTCCTTCATCTACCTCATTTTCTCCTACAATCAACATCAGTGGCATTTTATTGAGCTCTGCATCTCTAATCTTTCTACCAACTTTTTCAGATCGTTCATCAATAATTCCCCGTATATCGGCAGCAGCCAGCTCTGCTTGTACCTTTTCACAATATGGAATAAATCTGTCGCTTATCGGTAGAAGGATATACTGCTCCGGAGCCAACCAAAGCGGAAACTGCCCTCCTGTATGCTCGATCAGAATACTGATAAATCGCTCCATAGAACCAAAAGGAGCCCTGTGAATCATCACCGGTCTGTGTGGTTTATTATCCGGTCCTGTATATTCCAGATTAAATCGCTCGGGTAGATTGTAATCCACCTGAATGGTGCCCAATTGCCAGTTTCTGCCAATAGCATCTTTTATCATAAAATCCAGCTTGGGACCGTAGAAAGCTGCTTCTCCCAAAACTGTTTTGGTCTCCAGACCGGCTTCTTCAGCTGCTTCAATTATGGAGCGCTCTGCTACAATCCAGTTGTCATCCGAGCCCAGGTATTTTTCCGGTTTTTCCGGATCTCTAAGAGATATTTGAGCTGTAAAGCTTTCAAAACCCATTTTTTTCAAAATGAGCTTGGTAAGGTCCAATACTTTTAAAAATTCTTCTTTTAACTGCTCCTGAGTACAGAAAATATGGGCATCATCCTGAGTAAAACCCCTTACTCTGGACAGACCATGTAACTCACCGCTTTGTTCATAGCGATATACTGTCCCAAACTCGGCCACGCGATAGGGAAGCTCCCGGTAGGACTTTGGGGTATTGGCGAAAATTTCGCAGTGGTGAGGGCAATTCATGGGTTTAAGGAGGAATTCTTCTCCTTCTTTGGGAGTGCGAATGGGTTGGAAACTATCCTCTCCGTATTTGGCATAGTGGCCACTGGTTACATACAATTCCTTTTTTCCAATATGTGGAGTTATAACCTCCTGATAGCCCTGTTTTACTTGCTGATCTCTTAAAAAATTCTGCAATCGATTTCTTAGGGACGTACCCTTGGGGAGCCAAATGGGGAGACCCGGACCCACTCTTTCTGAAAACATAAACAATCCCAGCTCAGCACCTAGTTTTCGATGGTCTCTCTTTTTCGCTTCCTCCAGCATCACCAGGTACTCATCCAATTCTTTTTTCTTGGGAAAAGTAATACCGTAAATCCTGGTCATCATCTTGCGGTTTTCATCCCCTCTCCAATAGGCTCCTGCGACACCTGTTAGTTTTAAGGCTTTAACTAAGCCTGAATTAGGTATATGTGGACCCCTGCATAGATCAGTAAAATTGCCCTGAGTGTAAAGGGTGATTTCCCCGTCTTGCAATTCTTCAATCAACTCCAGCTTGTACTCATCTCCTTTTTCTCGGTAAAAATCCAATGCTTCTTGTTTACTCACCTCCCTGCGCTCGAAGCTGTTCTTCTGTCGGGCTAATTCCGTCATTTTTTCTTCAATCTTTGGCAGATCGTTGATGGAAATTATCCGATCACCCGGGTCAACGTCATAGTAGAAGCCATTCTCTACCGGAGGACCAATACCAAATTTTATGCCCGGATAAAGTTCTTCCAGAGCCTCAGCAAGCAGGTGAGCTGATGAGTGCCAAAAGGCTTTTTTCCCTTCATCCTGCGTCCAGGTAAAAAGTTTGATCTTGGCATCATCATTTATTGGTCGGTGGGGATCCCATTCTTTTCCATTGACTTCAGCTATCAGTAGATTTCGACCGAGACCATGACTAATGCTGTTGGCTATATCCATGGGACTTACTCCCTTTTCGTACTCCTGTATCCTCCCGTCCGGGAATGTTATTTTTATCATTGGATGAAATGTATGTGTTGTCTAAAAAGTGCAAAGTTAAGTCTGTTAGCCTGATTGTGCAAAGATTCAATAGCATTTCACGTTTACTCCTTAGAACCTACTTATACTAATTCTAATTATTACTAAGTACAAATCAAAGAATACCTTTATAGTATTTAATGTTGTTGTAATTGGCTAAGATATAAATTTTTGGGTTTTATATTTTGCCCACACTGCAAACCCACATATTTTTTGGAAAGATTAAATTGATAATCTTAAATACAAGCCTCCTCGCTAAAAACCTGGCAGGTCTTCAAGTACCTTCCAGGTTATTGAGCACAGTCGAAATAAGGTTGTTGAGCAAATCTAATAGCAGGTCGAAACAAGTTTTCAACACCCAAGGCTAAAAATAAAGATTAAACTTTTAAAGGGTTACAGCCAAACTTGTATAGACTCTTATGTTTGAAACAACATGGTTTTATATCATAGCCTTGTAATTTCAATTTAGTACATTTTAGAGAAATTATTATTGTATACTAGTGAAAACCTAAGTACATGACAAAAAAATAAGAATCTTTAAAAATGAAATCTTTTATGAGGACAAAATTTAGTGAATTTCCATTTTTTGAAAAGCTGTTGATACTTTGCAATCAGGTTCATATAGTATTTCTCCACTTAGCTTTGGTGATTGTTTTTCTCTCAAAAATTAACAACTTCTTCGCGAACTCTCTGCCTCCTTTGTCATGCCTTTGGCTTGATAAACTTCCTCTGCGGTGATTTTTTTTCAAAAACAGCAAAGAGCTCAAAGGAACGCAAAGATTAATGAAGGGATACACTTTTCAAGGTGTCCTGCCAAGTCTCTTATAAAGCAAATTCACTATTAATTTTCACTTTTTGTCCTGGACAAAGATTTTTGTCTATCTTAAGGAATTCTAAATTTAAATCATTTTGACATGAAGAAAATACTATTTCTTACAGCTTTAATTTTTTGTATCACCAATGTTTATGGGCAAATAAGTTTTGGTGTCCAAGCAGATATAGGAAAATCTCAACTTTTTGGAATTTCGAATGAAGCTATTGTTCCTTATGGATTTTCCGGAGCAAAATATAATCAAGATATTGAGATGTATGCATCCCCTTCCTTAAGGCTAAGGATGGGGCTGTCGGATAGGCTTTTTTGGGAATCAGGAATAGGCTACCATCCTCTTTCTTATAGCATTCAATTGAGTCATTTTCATCCTCTATTTTCACGCCAACTGGACGGAGTCTTAAATATTAACCTTCACTATTTATCAATTCCATTGAGTATAGGCTACTCTTTACCTGTTTTGGAAAGGTCAAAAATCATAACAAACCTGGGAATTAATACAGCAATTTTACTTTCTTATTCAGACAATTATTTGGATATAATTTGGGAAGATTATTTGCAGATCGGTGGTTGGTACTCGCAATTTGTATTCAAGCCATTTTTGTCCATTGCATACCAAAGTTCTATTAGCCAAACTGGGGGTATCGAAATAGGTTGCTTTATTAGTACGAGTATTAAATCTTTTGCTAGCGAGGACAAAGCTTGGGGTTTTTTTAATAACCTAGCAAGTGCGAGGAGTCTAAGTTATGGACTGCAATTGAAATATTTTTTCACCACTAATTAGCTTGATTGTGAAACAGCAAAAAATTATTCTTTTATTTGTATTTTTTCTAAAACTATTTACCTTCCATATCTATGGACAGGATCTAAGTACATGACAATTTTTAAAAATCAGGATAAATTTCCATTATTTCGATGGTGTGTTTATTGAGTCAAGCTTGGAAGTATGGTAAAAGAAAATACCAACTAATTTAAGTGCCGTGGGTATTTATCAAGCCAAAGGCATGACTTAATACTTGCAAGAGAAGTGCCCTTAAAATTATAAGTTCCCTAGGAATTCACCAACCCTCAGGCAGGGTAATATGATTATTCAATAATTGGATGAAATCGAATAACTTTACAAACCCTATTAACTTTATCAACTCATCAGAAGGAACATTTTTAAATTATGAAACACTTTGACTGTTTTATGGGTTTGGGCTCCATGAACTTGTTTAGGACAAGCAAAGGCTAATTGCCAACAATCTACCCTACTTTTTTGTAATACATTAAGAGGTTGAAAAATCAAAGCCTTACCATTTAAACTCATAAAAATAAAATTGCCACAATGAGAACATATCTTTTGATTGGAGGTTCCGGAGGAATAGGAGCAGCAACCGCTAAAAAATTATCTGATCGCGGAGATCGCTATTATATGGTTTCGCGTACAGCACCTGAGCAGTTAAGTGGATTGATACGTCATTTTCAAATGGATGTAATGAAGGATGATCTTGGTACAATTGATATAGATAAAAATCTGGAAGGTCTGGTATATTTTCCCGGCAGTATCAATTTAAAACCTTTCAGAGGATTAAAGGAGGAAGATTTTCAGACAGATTTTAATGTCAATTTATTGGGAGCGGTGAAAGTTTTGAAGGCTTTTTTTAATAAATTGAAAAAAGGGAATCAACCATCAGTGGTGTTATATTCTACTGTTGCAGTTGGACAGGGGATGCCTTTTCATGCTTCAGTTGCAGCTGCTAAGGGAGCTGTAGAAGGTTTTGCAAGATCCCTTGCGGCGGAATGGGCTCCTACAGTGAGAGTTAATGCCATTGCACCGTCTCTTACTGATACGCCTTTGGCAGGACGCCTATTGGACAACGACACAAAACGTGAAAATGCGAGCGGACGCCACCCACTGCGGAGGGTAGGAACAGCCGATGATATCGCAGCATTGACGGCATTTCTTTTATCAGAAGAGTCAGGCTGGATTACCGGGCAGGTCATGGGAGTAGATGGAGGACTTTCGGCTTTAAAGATTTAGTATAGAAAATAGGATTATGAGTTATTTGTGGGGAGTTGACTACGGTGCCAAAAAATCAGGCAACACTGCAGTAGCCATTTCTGATGGCGGCAACATCCTTTTTCATCAAGTGAAAAAAGGTTCAGATGCAGACAAATGGCTATATGAACTCTTGAATGAATTTCCGCCTAATCTGGTAGCCATTGATGCTCCTCTTTCTCTGCCTAAGGGCTGGTGTGGTGGCGAAGGGGATTTATTCTACCGAAAGTGTGACTGCGAACTCAAAGCCATGTCTCCCCTTTTTCTGGGTGGTCTAACGGCGAGAGCGGTGCATTTTAAAAGGAAATTAGAGGAAAAAAGTATAGCTGTGATTGAATGCTATCCCAAAGGTTTCGTTTGCCAACTTTTGGATGGAAATTATCCCGAGTCCGGAGAAAGCATGGATACAATACTTAATCAACTGCCGAAAAGCTCAAGATACAAGTTAGTTTCTCAACCAGCCAACGACCATCAGATGGATGCATTGATATCTCTGGTTATTTCCATTCGCCACTTTAATAAGCAATCCATCTCCTTTGGAAAGTCGGAAGAGGGCTTGATTTGGATATGAGCTAGTCAGTTTTACTGAGAAAAATTATTTACTCAATCCAAAAACTTTTGCGTATTCCATCAAGGCTTTTTGATTGCTCACTTTTATTTTTCCGGTAAAAAGGGCCATCATGGGATTGAGTTCGCCTCTGATTACTTTCATAAAGTCGGTGGCATTACCTCTTACTTCACAATCTGCATTTGCTGGCTTTCCCTCCACTACTTCAACCTTATCATCTTTGACCATTACAGCAAATTGGCCTCCATCATCGCCTGAAAGGTCAAACGAGAATGAAGCATTTTTGCCGCTGATGGCTTCGGGAGCTACACGTGAAGGCAGGTTTTGGATGAATTCTCTTGCTGTCATTATTTTCTTTTTTGCAAGGATAAGAAATTTTTACTTAATCATCGTATTCTATGAGTTGTATCCTTCTTTTTGATTAAAAAAATTAACCACATAGGCACATAAGAGAACATAGAAAAATAGCTATGTCATGCCTAGGGCTTGATAAATTCTCTTTGTGTTTCAAAAATCAACCACATAGGCACATAAGGGAACATAGAAGAATAGCTATCTGGATTTGAGTAGTTTAGAAAAACACTTATTTTAGCATTCAAAGTTAGGAATATGACAAAAAAGTATTTAGACGAATTAACCTATAAAATAATAGGTTGCTGCATCAATGTGCATAGTGCTTTAGGACCTGGGTTATTAGAAAGTGTGTATCATAAGTGCCTGGAAGAGGAATTTCGGCATCAAAAAATAAAATTTCAATCTGAATTAATTGTACCGGTTGTTTATCGTAATCTTGAGATCAATGCTCAATTGAGAGCGGACTTCTATATTGAAAATTGTCTTGTAGTAGAGTTAAAAGCGGTTGATGGAATTCAACCAGTGCATGAAGCGCAATTATTGACTTATTTAAAACTCTTAGAATCTCCTAAAGGCATACTGATCAACTTTAATTGTGTAAACATCTTTCGTCAAGGGCAAAAAACCTTTGTTACTGAAAAGTATCGAAATTTAGATGATGAATAATAGTTAAGTGGAATTATTTAGCGGCCTGCCCAAGGTGGTTAGGTTATGTGTTTCAAGAAAGATTAACCACATAGGCACATATGGGACATAGAATAATAGCTATTTCATGATTATCCCTTGATAAACTCTCTATTTGTTTC
>RECS01000035.1 GCA_007693915.1 Saprospirales bacterium
TTTTTTTTTTGAGCCCCCTCCACATACCCCATTCCATTACAAAAAAGAATGCAGGAAAAAACTCGAAGATATATTTGTTACAATTAAATTAGAGGCAAAAATAATTCCAATTATGGTCTGACCAAATTTTTTGGGGATTTTTTTTGCTTTTGACAAAGGTAATGGGGAGGGTAAGTTAGTTGTGAATTATGAGTAATGAGTGATAAGTTAGGAGTTTTTAATTTTGAGTTTTAAGTTTAAGATGATCTTGTATTGAATTTATAGCAGAACTCGTCTAAATAATTTTGGAGGTAACTTGAATTTATTGAGTGATGAATGGCCCTACTGTTTATTTTTTCTTTTTTGGCATTGCCCCAAAAAAGAAACAAAAAAACGCTAGGACTACTCGCTTTTTTTGATCCATTTACGAACTTTCCGCCAGACTCACTTAAACTCGCCTTGTCAATTCTTTGATGGTTCTTTCCCTAAGGGTGTTTTTCTTTTTTCTTCTGTTTGTTAGTGGGTGTCAATTTCTCCCAAGAACTGGAAGAATTGTCAATGCTCAAACAGTAAGTGAGTCTTTTCGGCTACAAGTTCTTATGGATCCTCAAAAAAATCAAGAAGGTCCGGCTTTCCATCTCGTCAGTCCACTCCATTTCATTCCGTGTTCTTACAAGACAGGTCTTTGGCTTAAAAGTGACAATTGAATTTGAGAAAGGAATCATATCCCGCTAAATAGGTATGTTTGCACTTAAATTCAAATGAAATGTTATACCGATTTTTTTTAAGACCTGTAATGTTTTTACTTTCAGCAGAAAAGGCTCATAGTCTTGCCATGAAACTATTTTCTATAGGCTTAAGTTTTCCGCTGATAAGCAGTTTAATCAAATCGAATTACCGATCCAACAAAAGAAATCCCAGGCAACTCATGGGGCTCAATTTTCCAAATCCCGTTGGTCTGGCGGCCGGATTTGATAAAGACGGAAAATATTTCAAGGAACTGCAGCACCTGGGCTTTGGTTTTCTCGAACTCGGTACAGTCACACCACGCCCGCAGGAAGGCAATCCCAAACCGCGTCTTTTCAGACTGAAAAAAGACCGTGCCATCATCAACAGAATGGGGTTTAATAATGGTGGTGTAGTCGCATTAAAAAATAAACTGCAGAAAAAAGGTGATTTTCCCCTCATCATTGGTGGGAATATCGGAAAAAACAAGGATACCCCCAACGAAAATGCAGTGGAGGACTATCTGTACTGTATGCAGGAATTGCACGAAGTGGTGGACTACTTTACGGTCAATATGAGTTCTCCCAATACCCCCAATCTCAGAGAACTTCAGGATAAGGAACCGCTGAGAAAGATACTCAAAACACTACTTGAATACAACAACAGTACTGCTCAACCCAAACCCATATTACTCAAAATAGCGCCCGACCTCAGTGATGGTCAACTTCACGACATTGCAGAAATAGTCAACGAACTGGGTCTCGATGGCATTATCGCTACCAATACTACCATATCGAGAGATAACTTAAAAACCAATGAGTCAGAAGTTAGCTCAATCGGAAACGGTGGTCTCAGTGGCACTCCACTCACTCTGCGCTCAAGAGAAGTGGTCAAAATCATGCGGTCTCTGTTGGGCAAAGGGGTGGTGATTATTGGCGTGGGTGGCATTATGAGTGGTAATGATGCCGCGAAAATGCTGGAAGCAGGCGCAGACCTGGTTCAGATTTACAGCGGTCTGATCTACAAAGGCCCGGGATTGGTGAGGGAGATTCTTCGGGAAATAATTGATTAAGTAGAAAGTAGAAAGTATAAAGCC
Source organism: Saprospirales bacterium (assembly GCA_007693915.1). Classification (GTDB taxonomy): domain Bacteria; phylum Bacteroidota; class Bacteroidia; order Chitinophagales; family Saprospiraceae; genus PWJY01. The sequence continues at coordinate 1,802 of RECS01000035.1, forward strand.
TGTCTCGTAAGAGCACGGAATGTAATGGAGTGGGATGACGAGATATAAAGTAGAAAGTATAAAGTGGATTGGACTGACGAGATTGAAAGCCTGTCTCGTAAGAGCACGGAATGTAATGGAGTTGGCTGACGAGATGGAAAGTTCCACATTTTTGCTGTCATGGTATTTCATGAGACCACATGACGAGACAGGCTTTCAAACATTTTGATTTTTTAATCGTTAAAATTAGGCTGGCAACGACAGCAAATAAAAGCCAAAAAGCGAACTTAAAATAAGATGATCGTTGGTTGACATACTGCCGATTTTTTTTAAAATATAAAATACAAAAAATGAAAGTACACTTAAATTCAGTAGATGGCAGGTTTGCCTTTAATGCTAAAAATGAAAAAGGGCACGAATATTTTTTCTCCGGCAATGGAGAAGGCGTTAGTCCTATGGAAGCACTCCTAATGTCTGCAGCAGGTTGCAGTTCAATAGATGCAGAACTTTTTCTGAAAAAAATGCGACAGCCACTGGAAAAAATTGAGGTAGAGGTAGAAGGAAAAAGGGCAGAAGACCCGCCAAAAGTTTTTACCGACATACATCTGAAGTTTACTCTCTATGGGGATTTGGATGACAAAAAAGTTCAGAAAGCGCTGGATATGAGTATGAATACCTACTGCTCAGTATCTAAGATGCTGGAAAAAGCTGCCAACATCAGTTACGAATACCGGATAAAGGTCCCGGAAACTACCTGAAACATGGATAAGGGATTTATTGAGAAACTTTATCGCGCGCACACTAAAACCGTTAATTATCCACCGGTAAAGGAGGTTCATCTGTTTTTGGAAAAACTGCTCGTCTTGCTTTTTCCTCAGGGATGTTATGAATTTGCTCAAAGTCGGGCTGAACTTGCTTCCAGTCTGCAGGAATGTAAAGTCAATTTACTTGAGATCAGTTGTGGCAAAGCCGGGCTTCAAAATCCGGAAAAAAGTGCGGTGGTAGATCAGTTTTTTGATCAGCTGGAGGAATTGTATGAAGACATGCTGCTGGATGCTGAAGCTATAGAAAAAGGAGATCCTGCCGCTGAAAATAAAGATGAAGTCATAGGCACCTATCCCGGTTTTTTAGCCGTAGCCGTTTATCGCATTGCCAATAGTCTGTACGAACTCAATTTGCCTTACATACCGCGTATTCTTTCGGAGTATGCCCATAACAAAACAGGTATTGATATTCATCCGGCAGCCAGGATCGGGAAGCGGTTTTGCATCGATCATGGCACGGGAATAGTCATTGGTGAAACCACTGAAATTGGTGATGATGTGAAAATTTATCAGGGGGTGACCTTAGGAGCCTTGAGTGTCTCCAAGGATTTGGCGAAGACCAAGCGGCATCCGACCATAGAGGACCGAGTAGTCATTTACGCAGGTGCAACCATACTCGGTGGCGAATGCACCATAGGCCACGATAGCGTGATAGGTGGTAATGTCTGGCTTACTGAAAGCGTGGCACCGAACACAAGAGTGTACCACAAACCGCAGATTTTTATCAGTCAGCCACAAAGTCGTCATAAGTAATTTTATCAAAGCAGGTTTCTTTATCTTTCTTTAAAAGAACTAGTGCATAGTCCAGATAAAAATTGTAATCAAAATATGTATTTATTAGCCATTTTCTTATTTTTCACAAGACACAACTATAATAATGATTTAGTCAAATTAGGAAATCAGCAAATCCATTTTTTACCACATAGACACAATAGAAACATAGTTTTCACATAGTTTCAAATCACCCTTGAGAATATAGGTGTTCTCTTTGTACATGACAAAAATTTAAAACATTATAAACAAAACTAAAAGGACTATAATGCTTTGACGGCAAATGACTGTAACTTAATCACTTAACAAAATAGCACAATTTTTTATATGTAAACTCAAAAGTTGCATTTATTAGTTGAATCTAAGTTTTAATAATTGTTGAAATAAATTAATTGGTTCACGCTAAGACTCCAAGCCGCCAAGTTGTCGCTAAGACAATTGAGCAATTTTAGTTATTATACAATTAATTATATATTATTGATTTTCATACAATTTTAAACAAACAAAATATTCTTTGCCACGCCCTACGTGGTAAACTCAACTTTGCGTCTTCTTTGCGGCTTTGCGTGAAATAAAAAGTTTGTAGTCTATTTTAATTTTTTGTCATGTACTCAGATGTGTTCTATGCCATGCCTGTAGCTTGATAAATTAACTATGATCTGCTCTCCCCAGTGAGGTAGGGATACCTATTCCCAATTGATTGGGAATGTGGTTCATTATACTTTTTCTGAGTGTACTCTATGTTTATTAAACACAACTTTCCATTTTCGTTTTTTTATCTGGACTGTTCACTAGCTTTTCCACGATTTTTCAAAATTAACTTACTTAGGGCAAATAATCCCAATTAAAATAAGTAAGTTGGACCCTAATGCTTTTTTACCAAGCCCAAATTTTTGGGAAAGATTAAAAGCCGATTAAAAAATAATTAAGTATTTGAGTATTGTTTACTAATTTAGGAAAGTTATATCCCTGATCAACAGCATATAGAGGGTTGAAGCGTTAAGAATTTCTGAATCCTTGTAGAGTTCCCAACTAGTTGGGAATTGTTTCTTTTTATGCCTGCTCCCAATGGGTTGGGAGGGCAAGCAAAAAAAGAAAAATGGAAGGTTGGGATGATTCCAGTTGAAAGAGAAAAAACTAAGAAAATTCTATACCCTAAATTTCATTATTCAGAATTTTAGAATGCAGTCATTTAATTAAAAACGTCAAATAAAGCTAATAATAATGAACAAACTGATAGACTTAATTGGAAACACCCCGCTGGCGGAACTCAGTGGATTGCCGGATAAGCCGGAGGTGAAAATATACGGAAAACTGGAAGGGCACAATCCCGGTGGCAGTGTAAAAGACCGCGCAGCATATGGCATGATTAAAGGCGCTATGGAAAGAGGTGAAATTGGACGGGGTCAAAAGCTTATTGAGGCCACCAGCGGAAATACCGGAATAGCACTCGCTATGATTGCGGGCCTCATGGGCGTTGAAATCGAATTGGTCATGCCGGAAAATTCCACAAGAGAAAGGGTTCAGACCATGCGGGCTTTTGGAGCCAAAGTCATTCTCACTCCTGAAAGCGGCGGAATGGAAGCAGCTATCGATTACGCTACTGAAAAAGCCACCCGGGACGAATATGTCATGCTCAACCAATTTGCAAATCCGGACAATCCTGCTATGCACTACAGAACAACAGGACCGGAGATTTATAAAGATACGAATGCAAAAGTCACTCATTTTGTATCCTCTATGGGGACCACAGGCACCATCATGGGAACCTCCCGCTATCTGAAGGAGCAGAATCCCGGGATTCAGATTGTGGGCGTACAACCCATTGAAGGCAGTCGCATCCCCGGCATCCGCAAATGGCCTGAGGAGTACCTGCCTAAAATATTTGAACCGCAGCGAATCGATCAGATTATAGAAGTAGATCAGGAGGAAGCTGCTCAACATGCCCGCCTGCTGGCAAAAAGAGATGCCGTTTTTTCAGGTATGAGTAGTGGCGGAGCTTATGCCGCCTCTTTAAAGCTGGCCCAACAATTGGACAGTGGACTAATAGTGTGTATTATTTGCGATCGGGGCGACAGGTATTTGTCATCGGATTTATTTGAGTAAGAGAAAAGAGTTTATTGTTTCTTTGCCTTTTGGGGTTTTGCACAGGTTTACCTATCAGCCCCCTTCAATAAACCACCTCAAACTGCTGACTTAGCCTATTTCCTAAATCATCAACTAAGGTGAGTAGGTGTTTTCCTTTTTCTGGTTGTAATGCCATTTGATGGAAGCTATGGGTAGTGCCGAGATATTGGTCATTGAGGTGCCAATGAAGGGTATTTTCGCTTAGTTGGTGGGCAGCTTCAAAGACGACACTTTCTTTCTCCCCTCCCAATTCTATAGGGATAAAAATACGAGGCTGATAAGCGGGATAGATCAATTCAATTGCCATCGCTTCAGGAGCACCGGGATTACAGCCGGATTTCCAGGGTGGAAGTTTGCGGTAGGTAGGATTGTTTCTGCCGTAATACCAGGCCATGGAAGGAGGCAATACAAACCAATTTTTCGCATGAATATCGTCTATAGAAACACAGGATGCATTAACCCTATGCGTACCGGACCTATTAACATGCACGAGCTGATGAAAGGGACAGGACTTGCTCAATTGCCCTTTTGCAGGAACTAAAACCGTATCCACGGGAGAACAGTTAAGCCCCGCTTTGTAGCCGCTTTTCCGGCATATAGCCAATTCGATAAGGTCATCATACGGTTTATCAAACCAATTATCAGTTATCGGCAAACCATCAAAAACCTGAAACATCAGCGGTGCGGCTGCTTCTATACCGGTTAAGCCGGGACGGCCTTCGCCATCAGCATTCCCCACCCATACCGCTACTACGAATTCCGTATCCAGACCAATTGCCCAGGCATCCCTGTAACCATAGCTCGTCCCTGTTTTCCAGGCAACTTTTCTCGTGGTGGACAGTCTCTGCCAACCCGATTCTGAAAACGGTCGTTCTGCATTGGTCAGTGCTTCCAAAGTGTGCCACACGGCACCTACAGAAAGAATGGATTCCTCTATTGGCTTGCTTTCAGCTGCTTTATTTTCACCATGAGCATATTCAACATGTCGAAATAGATTAGCATCATAGCGCGAGGAATTGGGTCCGTATTCCAGAAGCATCCTACCCATAGCCGCATACATAGAAGCCAGATCCCATAACTTCCCTTCAGCCCCACCGAGGATCAAACTCAAGCCGTAATGACCGGAAGGCTGATCGAGTGTACTCATTCCCATGTTTTTAAGGTAGCGATACGTTTTTTCCAGACCAAACTCCTGAAGCATCCGCACTGCAGGGATATTTAGTGATCGGTATAGAGCCTCGTCCGCCGGTACCGCTCCTTCATGGGTGCGATCAAAATTTTGCGGAGAAAAACTGCCATATCGCGTGGGTATATCAGCTACAAGAGCTTGTGGTAATAATGCCCCTTCTGTTAACATGGCTGCGTACAAAAATGGTTTTAAAATACTGCCGGTACTGCGCTTTGCCTGAATGAGATCCACCTGGTTTCCCCTGCGGGCCTTATCAACACCGGGAACATTAGCAGTATAAACAAGTACCTTATTCTCCTTTAAATCGAGTACCAAAACTGCAGCGTGTTCTATGTGGTTGGCAGAAAGTTCACGGGCGTAGGCCCCCACCTTTTCATTAACCATACGTTGTTTTTCTCGGTCTATTGAGGATCGAAAACGGAATTGTCCTGGATTTTCTGACTTTGCCAATTGCAACAACTGTGGACTTAGGGCAGGTAATGGATAAGGTCGCTCCGGAGCCTGTTCTTCAAGATACAGTTCCAGCGTCAACTGATCAAAATGACCGTTTTTGTGCAGACGCTTTAGCAGATCATTTCTCTTTTCGGTCAATTGATTTCTGTTTCGACCGGGATGAATGAGGGCAGGACTATTTGGCAGTACTGCCAATGTAGCAGCCTCTGCCCAACCGATTTCCTCCGGGCTTTTTCCAAAGTACCTCCAACAAGCAGCTTCTACTCCAACAACATTTCCGCCAAAGGGCGCATGGGCAGCATACAACAATAGTATCTCCTGTTTATTAAAAGCAAGCTCCAGCCTCAAAGCCACCAACATTTCAATAAATTTATCCCAAAGCCCTCTTTTTTCACTACCCCTAATCATTCGGGCGAGTTGCATTGTAATGGTACTTCCTCCACTCACCACCCTACCACTACTTAGATTTTGTCGGGCTGCCCTTACTATGGCCAGCGGATCAACTCCGGGATGATAAAAAAAACGCTTATCCTCAAAAGTGAGTACTGCCTGAATATAAGCATCGGGCAGACTATCTGAAGCCGGAAACCTCCATTGTTCATCATCCGCAATCACAGCTCCCATCAACTGTCCTTCCCTATCCTCCAAAACAAAAGAATAGGTAGTTTCAAGCAGGGGTCGCGGCAAGAGGAAAAACGACCACCAGATGACTACCAATGCCAAAGTCAGCAGTAGTCCCAATTTGATTTTTTTTCCGGTAAAAAACTTCTTCACTTTTTTATTATTCAAACTCATTTTTAACTTTCAATCGCGTCAGTCCACCCCATTTCATTCCGTGTCTTTACGAGACAGGCTATATAGTTTTGACTATTGACTTTTGACTTTTGACTTTTGACTTTTGACTTTTGACCTTTGACTTTTGACTAATGACTTATTACTTTTGAAATTATAATAAAAAGATAACAATAAGCCTACAGGAATAGAAT
>RECS01000081.1 GCA_007693915.1 Saprospirales bacterium
CGGTGTATACTACTACCAGTTAGATACAGAAAACCACACAGCAACCAAGAAAATGATTTTCATGGATTAATAATGAGTATATAGGTTTTGGTAAAAATCCCTTCTCCGGTTTCGGGGAAGGGATTTTTAATTACTATTTCATTGAATACCTATTGAAGACTTGGTGGGTTTGTACTGGGAAATTGTTTGTTTTAGTTCGATCACCTTGTAAGTCCCCAAATTGTGGGGATTCACCTGTGGTTTTTTGAAGTCCTCTCCAAGGCATTCAAAAAAATGCCTATGATTAGATCAATCCGTCAACTTTTCGGTTTCTTTGCTTTTAGACCTACAGCATCTTCACCCAAAAGGGTTTGCTCAGTCATTTTGTTTATTTTTTTTTGTCCTGCCCCCAATTAATTGGCGGGGACAAGTAAAAAAAGGAAAATGTGAAAGTGAGAGTTATCCCAAAAATCCGGGTTCAAGATAAATTTCAAATAAACTCTAATTTGTACACTTTTGAGTTAGGGAATCATCTTGAAATGGTAGTCTGCTCTGAGGTTCTAAAAAATACCCAATAAATATGAAATGCTAATTTAATTCTTATATGTAATTCGTCCTTTTTATATTTCGATACAGCCTACTAAATCTTCATAAAAGAGTTACTTCTAAGGTGTTTTTGACTTGTTGTACATTTAACTTGTTTGCTTATAATCCCATTGGAGGAATTTGCTAGAAATTATGCTTCGCTATAATAATTAAGATCAGGTTTATGAGTTTACTACGGGAAGCTATGACATCGCAATTAAATTTTAGAAAGATTCAATTTTTAAAGAGTGATCATAATTTTTTAATTCAATAATTGGAGAAGGTAAATTGATTCCATTTTTCAACATGATATCTTTTGTATTGGCCATTACTCTACTTAAAATAGGTTCTCCTAGGTCAACCTTGTCGGCATTTGAACTTTTGAATAAATTCACCCAGAAGGAAACCCTCATTTCAATAGACGAATCACCCAAAGCTGATACGATTACCACGGGTACAGGGTTTTTCAGAACAGCTTTTTCTGTTTTTAGGTATTCTAAAAGAAGTGACCTGATTTGATTGGTATTACTATTGGTATCAACCCCAAATACAAATGAGTGCCTCATAAAACCATCTTTAGTATAATTTGACAACGGACTTTTAATGAGCATGGAGTTAGGTAAATAAACTTCTCGTCCATCTGAACTTCTGATTTGTGTTGTTCTCATTTCCATATTTTTAACCCTTCCACGTATTCCGTTCACCTCAATTACATCTCCTGTTTTAAAAGGCGAACTGAACGCAAGTAAAATTCCGGATAAAAAGTTTTCTGCAATATCCTTAAAAGCAAAACCTAAAATAATTGCCGTAATGCTCGCCCCAGCGATTATCCCACTCAGCACTCCACCTAGACCGAGAATATCAAGAGCAAATAGTAGTCCAACTATGTACATTGCCCATTTAAATAAGTTTACGAGGAATAGTCGCATAATAGGCTCATGCTTCCTTTTGGTTAATGTGTTTGTGAGTGCTTTAGCTAGAAAAAAGGTTAAAAGCCAGAATGTACTTAAGACTATTATAGCCATTAATATTGAAGGGATGGATTCCAGGAAATAAGTCCAGTATTCCCTGAATGCCTGCTTGATGGTTTCTTTCATTGGGTTAAAATTTAATTGAAAACTAAATTAATTCTTTTCCTTTATTACCTTTACATATCATGGATAAAACTTCAAGAACTCATCAATTTTTTCTTAGACTGACTCTTGTAATTGGGGTAATCCTTACTCTTATTAAATTTATCGCATGGTACATTACCAATTCCAATGCCATATTATCTGATGCCTTTGAAAGTATCCTCAATCTTGGAACCGGCGGCTTTGCTTTATACTCTCTTTATTTATCTCAGTTACCAAAAGACAGAAATCACCCTTATGGTCATGGTAAAATTGAGTTTCTCGCTGCTGGAATAGCCGGAGGGTTTATTTTAATAACAGGTTTATTTATTATTGGAAAGGCATTTTATAATTTTTTTGAGCCCAATGAGATTATTAACCTAAATACTGGAATTTATCTAACCGTTTTCTCAGGATCTATACATCTTGTATTAGGTTTATTTTTGCTTCGAAGAGGAAAAAGACATAATAATCTTGTATTGGAGTCTGAAGCGAAACACCTGCTCTCTGACGGATTTTCTTCCATTGCCTTGATTGTTGGTCTTGTACTGATTTTGCTTACCGGTTTTTTCTGGTTAGATCAAGTGGTTGCTATTGGCTTAGGCATTTTTATAATTTATTCTGGCTTTGGGTTATTGAGAAAAGCAATTGCAGGAATAATGGATGAGGCAGACTTAAATCTTATAGAGGAAATAATTAGTCGGTTAAATAACTCAAGGCATTCAGAATGGATTGATTTACATAACTTCAGAGTCATTAAATATGGTTCTAAATTACATATTGATTGCCATTTGACTATTCCTTGGTACTACAATCAAATCGAAGGGCATCATGTGATTTCTGATTTTGAAAATGCTGTGGATAGCTATTGTGGTGATAGCGTTGAGCTTTTTATTCATGTCGACCCCTGTGAGCCCCCCGAAATGTGTAGGTTTTGCAGTATGGAGGATTGTCAAGATCGGAAATTTCCTATGAAAAATACAATTGATTGGAATGTTGAAAATGTAATTACCAATAAAAAGATTTATCTGCAGCAGCAATGATAATGTTATCTTTGTTTTTTAGTCTCTGACTTTGTAAGGCTACCATAATAGTATGTCTTTAAAATAAACATCCTTTTTAAATAACTATCAGTATGAAATTAAATTTCCTATTTTATTCTTTTTGTATTTACTGTTTTACGTTTTGTTCGTCTATATTATTTAGCCAAGACAGGTCACTTCCAGTTGATACAACTGTAATGACGACCCATACTATTCAAATTGGTGGTGAAACTGTTGATTATATAGCTACCGTTGGAATGCAACCGGTATGGGATGACAAAGATGAAGTTGTGGCAAGCTTGCATTACACCTATTATCAAAGAACAGGAATTGATAAACCTCAATACAGGCCGATACTTATTTCTTTTAATGGTGGACCGGGTTCCGCTTCTGTTTGGATGCACATTGGATATACAGGCCCAAGGTTTTTAAAAATTGATGAAGAGGGATTTCCTATACAGCCGTTTGGATTGGTAGATAACCCTCACTCTGTCCTTGATGTTGCTGATATTTTATTTGTCAACCCTGTTAACACCGGCTATTCCCGAATTGTTGGTGATAATGTTGACCGAGAAAAGTTTTTTGGTGTTAATGCTGATATTAGGTATTTGGCAGATTGGATCAATACTTTTATGAGTAGAAATAACAGGTGGTTGTCTCCTAAATTTTTAATAGGGGAGAGTTATGGTACTACAAGAGTTGCCGGTCTGGCAAATGAATTGCAAGGAAGACAGTGGATGTACCTAAATGGAGTAGTATTGGTTTCACCTACGGGATTGGGTATTAAAAGGGATGGACCTGTCGATATTGCTAACAGAATTCCCTATTATGCTGCAACGGCCTGGTATCACAATAGATTGGAGGATAGTCTTCAGCAGTTAGATCTTTACGAAGTACTTGAATTGGCCGAGGCATTTGCAATCAATGATCTTTTACCTGCCCTCATACCGGGTGGATTTATTGAGGAAGGAAAAAGAAAAGAAATGGCTCGGGAAATGTCTAGGTACTCCGGAATTTCTAAAGAGGACTATCTGGATCACAATTTGGATTTAGGCTATCATGCATTTTGGAAATTACTGCTAAAGGATGAGGGCATGACTGTAGGGAGATTAGATTCAAGATACAAAGGATTAGATCGAATGAATGCAGGTCTAAGACCAGATTATAATGCTGAGTTGACTGCCTGGTTGCAAGCCTTTACTCCTGCTATCAATTATTATTTTTCTCAGGAATTAGATTTTGTGACAGACATTAAATACAATATGTTTGGGCCTGTCCATCCTTGGGACAGATCCAATGACAATACGGGTGAGAACTTAAGACAAGCCATGGCTATCAATCCTTTTTTGAATGTGATGTTTCAAGTGGGGTATTATGATGGGGCAACTACTTATTTCAATGCGAAATACACCATGTGGCAAATGGATCCCTCGGGGAGATTAAAAGATCGTTTGCGATTTGAAGGGTATAGGAGTGGACATATGATGTATCTCCGACACGAAGATTTGGAATTGTCTAATCGTCATTTGCGTGACTTTATTTTAAATTCGATACCAGAAGAAGGGCAGCCTGCAAAATATTGAATATGTTATTTCTGTAATGGTGTTAAATATTTTTACTTCTAACCATGTTTAGTGGAGGAGTCGATGTCGTTCTATACCTTTTGCTTAGAGAGATAGATAATTTAAAACATAGAGAAAATTGAAAAAAATATTTTTTATTCAAGTTGTTTTGTTGGCTTTTTCTGTTTCAGTTATGATTGGTCAGCGACTAAATATACAGGAAAGGTCACCAGTAAATGTTGGAGTAGAACTAAGTATGATATTCCCATCTCAAATGTTATTGACTTTTGAGGATACTGCTTTAGATTCAAACGAGGTTTATTCTTATTTAACTTCAACACAACCCAGTTTTCGTTTTGGAGGTTATCTTAGGTTTGAACTTTTTGGCAACCATTCTTTAGAAAGTGGTCTATACCGCATTACTAGACGATATAACAGCAGCGTTTCCTTGTTGGAAACAGGACAGGAATTAGCATCGAATACCATAAGAGGAGTTGCCTTTGAGATACCTTTGTTGTGGATAATTTCCGTCCCTCTATCAAGAGAGGCGAGACTTTCTACAGGTTTTGGTGGAGTAGTTAGCTTCTTTGCAAGTGATTTTGGTGTTTTAGATTTTGAGTATGACTTAGATGCAGTTATTCAATCGAGATTTCTTGGCGGGATTAAGGCCAATCTGGGATTTGAATATGATGCCGGCGAAATAGGTGGTTTTTACTTTGGAGCTACTTTTCAACACCACTTTCAGTCTATTGCCTTTATGAGGATGGAGTATCATTTTGAAGCTAATCAATCAGCCATTGGTGTACTGAACCTGAATGGTAGCTATCTTGCTGCTGTTGTCCGTTACATTTTTCCAATGTGATAGTAAAAAGTGAAAACGTTTGTTTGTCTATTTTTATGTTGTTTATTCAATATCTCTGCAACTGCAGTAATCACCCAATTCACAATCTTCAGGATTACCGGTACAAAAGTCAAGACCTAAAAATCCGGAGGGTATAAATGTAAATGACCTATTGAGTAGATTGACCATCAATGGGTATCGCATCTTCGCAGGAACTTCCTCAGGGATGTCAACATGTGCGTTCCAGCTTTTTAGCAAATCATCAAGAGCTCTACTGATTACTGTCATTTGGTCATCATTGAGCTGATCAGCAGGTGGAAATGCTTCAGGTTTTAATCCACAATGATAAGCCAATGTTTGCTCTGCATCACCCGATATAAACTGCTCGACGTTGCGAATGTGGTCTTCAAAGGTCTCTTCCTGAACTGGTTCTTCCTCCTCTTTTCGCTGAGCTAAGCGAATGTCTTCTAGTAAGTATTTTATGTAGGTGTCCATTTATTTAGGTTTTTAGAATGAATTTAAAGTTGCTATAAATCAGTTTTTAAACTACTCATCATATCACAAAAATACCAAATTCTTTAGAAAATAGAAATAGACACTTTACTGGGTTTTAGTCATATCCATCAAATACTTCAGGGAATTGTTATTACAGAGACTAAATTTTTAAAAACAAAAACCTTGGCTTAGACTTTTGTGCCTAAGTCTAAATTACTGTAAATAGATAAAAAATTTCTGATAAAAAATAAATATTTATTGAAAAACAGTAAATATTTTATCGAACTAGATTATTTTTGCCTCAGTAAATAAAAATCTACTTTATCATGAAGACGAAAAACCTTAAATTATCTGTAGCTTATTGGATGTGCTGGTTTCTAAGCCTGTCTTCCTTTTTTATGAGTGGTGTTTTATTTCTTTCGGCTATCTTTTTGTCATTCGATTCAGATCTATATAATTCAGTTGAATTAGTGCCTCTTGGTGCGAAGTATTACTTTGTAGAAGAAAATATGCAAGGAACTCCCATAGCCGATTTACAACCGTGGAATTTTTGGTGGTTGTTTTTTCAGAATATAGTCGGTTTTGCAGTACTTGGTTTGATTTTCCTGTTTTCTAGGAGAATTGTCCACTTAGTACAAAGGGGTAAAATGTTTAGTAGTGAGCAAATTAAATGGTTCAATGGAATTGGCATAGGCTTTTTAATTCTTGCTGCAATCACATTTTTTGGTCCGGATTTTACTGAAGAAACCAGAAGGGCTACTTTTTCATTTAATGTTAAATTTATTTTTGCGGCTTTATTCTCATTTATTCTCGCTGAAATTTTTCAAGAGGGAAACCGCCTAAATGAAGAATCCAAACTAACAGTGTAATGCCAATAATAGTCAATCTTGATGTCGTACTTGCTCAGCGGAAAATGTCTCTTTCTGAATTTTCCGAAAAAGTGGGCATCACCCTCGCTAATGCCAGTATTCTCAAAACCGGTAAGGCCAGAGCCGTCCGCTTTTCTACTCTCGAAAAAATTTGTGAAGTTCTAGAATGTCAGCCCGGGGATATTCTAGTTTATGAAAAGGAGGGGGAATAAATTTGTTTTATAGATATATATAATGCTGTTATTCAGTAACCTAACTAGGTCAAATCTTTATTGTCAATCTCTCCACTCATTTTATTAATTTAAACATATGATAATTAAAGTCAAATTTTTTTAACTTTTTCCCTATATTCACGTCTAAATAAAAAATACAGGTGTCATGATCAATGATTGCGTAACTTCCGGGCTGGAGGTTTTTGTGCCGGATGCTCAAAATCCATGGAACAAAGCCCGACTTCAGCACTTTTTTCTAAGAATCGGTTTTGGCATTACTCCTGAAGAGATGGTGCCTTACCTGCAAATTTCACCGGCAGAGGTTGTAGATCAGATTATCGATGATGCAATTGATTTGCCCTTGGCAGCGGAACCCTATTGGTCAAATTGGGCGCTGAGTGATTACGATAATCAGGAACAGGCTATTGAACATATCTTCTTCTGGATCAGAAAATGGCTGTCAGATATGTATGATCACGGTTTGCGTGAAAAAATGGCGCTTTTCTGGCATAATCATTTTGTGACCTCCATTGATGATTATTTTTGCCCGTCTTATATGTATCAATACCATAAACTTCTACAAAAGCATGCATTGGGCAATTTCAGGGAATTCACTCAGGATATGGGGACTACTCCCGCTATGCTAATATATCTCAACGGTGTTCAAAATACGCGTTTTCAACCCAATGAAAATTATGCCCGGGAGTTGCTGGAATTGTTTACACTGGGTCGGGATAACAATTACACCGAAGATGATATTAAAGAAATAGCCAGAGCGCTTACCGGCTGGAATGGCTTTTCGGAGGCCTGTGCGCCCATAGGATATGTTCCCTTTTTACACGATCCCGGATCGAAAACCATTTTTGGACAGACTGCTAATTTTAACTATGAGAGCTTGCACGACTTACTTTTTGAGGAGAGAAAAGAAGAAATAGCTGATAGAATCTGCCGGAAAATATTGCTGGAATTTGTTGGAAAAGAAATCAATGAAGATATTCTAGAGGGCTTGAAACAGGTTTTTCTGGAAAACGACTTTGAGATAGCTCCGGTATTACGCACACTTTTTAAGTCAGCCTATTTTTTTGATGCAGAGCAATTGGGAACAAAAATCAGTTCACCTATTGAATTACTCATCAAGCAAAGTCGACAATTGGGTATAAAGCCACAGGATGCTGATTTTATGATTATTTATTCTGTGGCATCTCAACTCAATCAACAATTGTTAAGTCCACCGGATGTCTCTGGCTGGGCTGGAGATCAAAACTGGTTGAATTCTTCACTTCTGGCTATCAGATGGTCTGTTTTGGAAAATTACATTGGATTGCTATACTTCCGAAATCGCGATCTTTTTGGGGTATTTGGAAGAGCTGCCACCTCTCATTTTAATGAAGTAGATCTGGTGTGCAAAGACATCATTCATCATTTGATGCCTTGGGGCCTTCCCTTTCCCTCTGATTATGAAGCAGCTTTGGATGCCTTTAAAGGAGAAATTCCACAAAATTATTTTGCAGACGGGAGCTGGAATACAGAATGGGAAACACTGCCGGATCAGGTAGCTCTGCTACTTGTTTACCTTGTCAAACAACCCGAATATCAGCTCATCTGATTTTTTTGATTAAACTTACTCAATATGAAGAACCATCACAGAACCAAAGACGGACTAAGCCTGGATAATAAAAAAGCGCATGAATCTGACCACCTCAGTTGGAGTAGAAGGGGATTTCTGCAATCTGTAGGATTGACCACTTCCATGAGTCTGCTGTTGGGGAAGCTGCCATTAAGAGCATTTACTTCCTCAGCTATGGATTATGTAGGGGAAACCGACAGAGTTTTGATCCTTATCAGACTGGCGGGAGGTAATGATGGTTTGAATACCGTTGTACCACTTTTTGATTATGGTAGGTATCAACAATTGAGAACCACTGTAGCTATTCCCCCTGGAGAACTGACTGAATTAAAAAATGGTCTTGCCATGCCACAGCTAACTCCTGATTTTTTTAATTTATGGAACAATGATCTGATGAAAATTGTCCAGGGTGTGGGCTATCCTGAGCAAAATTTATCTCACTTCAGATCAACGGATATATGGAGTACAGCTTCCGATGCTCAGTTTATAGAGCCTTCTGGTTGGCTGGGCAGATTGATTACCCTTGACGATCCCGAGATAACTATTCATCCTCCGGAGCATCCGGCAGCTGTGCAGATTGGGAACAGTGGTAATCTCACTTTCAATAATTCGGACAATGTCAACCTTTCTTTTCAGGTGAGTAACACCAACCAACTTTTTCAGATAGTGAATGAGGGAAAATTTTTCCCAGTTGAAGACTTACCTGAATGTCTGCACGGTTCACAAATTGAATTTGTAAGAAACCTGGCCAATCAGACTTTTAGATATGCAGATGTAATCAAAATGGCTTATGAAAAGGCTGAAAATTCTTTAGAATACACTGCCTCTTCTCTTGCTAATCAATTGGCTATAGTAGCGAGATTGATAAAGGGTGGATTGCGGACTTCATTGTATATGGTTACCCTCGATGGATTCGATACGCACGCCAATCAGCCCAATCAACATATGAATTTATTGAGAGCTTTAAGCAGTAATGTAAAGGAGTTTTTTGCTGATCTCAAAACCTCGGATAACGACAAGAGAGTGCTTGCAATGACTACCTCAGAATTTGGGCGTCGCCCCCAACAAAATGCCTCAAATGGAACAGATCATGGTGCTGCTGCCCCGCTCTTTGTTTTTGGACCCGAGGTCAATGGGGCTGATATAATAGGTCAGCATCCCGATTTAAATGACTTAGATATGGCAGGCAATCTGAAATTTGGTATTGACTTTAGACAGGTTTACCGGACAATTTTAACTGATTGGTTGTGTTTTCCTGATACTGATACTGATGATATTTTGGGAAGAGATTTTGAAGCCTTGGACCTTGGATTTAACTGCTCAACTACAAGAATAGTTGACCATGCAGCGGCAATAAGTGAAATTGGTATGATTACTCACCATCTCCGACACTTTACGTTTACTATTGATGCAGTACAATCTGTTTATAGTAAAGTTAAAGTTTATGACTTACAGGGTAGGGAAGTGGTCAGACTGTATCGCGGTATTTTAAATTCAGGTCTCAATAAATTTGATCTCCACACCTCAGACTATAATATGGCAGCCGGTATGTATATATTCACTGTAAAAGCCGGTTCGAGATTGATTACGAGAAAATTTGTCGTAGTGTAAATTTAGAGTATTTTTGACAACCTTGATTAGAAACTAAACCTTCAGTAAATATGGGACCAATTCACCTTTTTTTATTCATAACACTTTTTTTAACCTCATTTCAGCTCTCCTCCCAATGTGATATCGTTCCCTCAGTCGATGGAAATCTTATGCTTTGTCCCGAAAGCGAGGGTGTTTTACAAACCTCAAATTTCGAAAGCTATCAATGGTTCAAAAGACCTTTTTCAGCTGATGAAGCGGAATTAATTAGTGGAGCAACAGATAGTTTTTTGACAGTCAATTATTTTGATGATGTGCCTGCATGGTTTAGTGTTGAAGTAAGTTATGATAGCTGTGTAGTCATGTCGGATGAATATCTATTGGACGGGTATGTGTTTTTGCCTCCATTTGTGGAATCTGTTGGGGATTTTTCAGTGGGTTCAGAAGGAGAGATCATTCTTTGTAATCAGGATACGGCTTTTTTTATCTTTTCATTAGATACAAATGTTCAGTGGTTTCGGGATTTTGAACCTATTATCGAAGCTAATGATAAGGAATTGATAGTGACTGAGAGCGGTGCATACTTTGCAGAAGGGGCTCCTGAAGAGTGTCCGGACTTTATAATGAGTCTTGGGTTGGCAATTGATGTTATAAAAAAGGATATAAATGCAAGTCAACCAATCATTGACCAGATAACCTTTGAGGATTTTTTTATAACTAACATTGATCAGTTTGTTTACTGGGAGTGGCATTGTATAGCGTTTGAAGGAGGAGAATTGACTTTTCTTTCTACAGACAGCATTTTGGTTTTGAATGAGCTTTGGGAATTATGTGATTTGGGACCATATTTTGTCAGAGCCATTGATAGAGATGGCTGCGTAAGCTGGTCAATTGCTCATTATCCTTACATCAATTCTGTTGAAAAAATTAACATTGGTATCGAAAAGGTGTTTCCAAATCCCATAACCGATTTTGTTAATCTGAAATACTCCAAAAAGCAGGACGGATTGAGTTATCAATTGTATTCTAATACCGGAAGCTTACTACAAACTGGATCTCTTAGCGGTATTGATCAGGATCGTATAGATTTATCAAATTTTAATAATGGTTACTATATACTTGTTCTAAAAAGCAATCACGGAAGTATTGGAATTCAGCTAGTTAAAATGTAATAATAGCGCCCCATAGCATTAAAGGAATACAGACGAAGAGGAGTTCATCAAATCTAGTTACCTATAAAATTAGGCATCCCGGTTTTTACTTTGTTTTTCATCAGTTGGACCTCCCAAAACCGGGTTTCTATGCTAGGTATTTATTTTGGAGGAGAAAGGTCTGAAGCTACAGTTTTGATGATGAACTCTTTACGCTTAGTTAGGGGACAGGCTAAAATACCTATTAAGATTTCAGAATTCATATTATCTATCATACTTTCTAGTCATACTTGTTCATTCATTCTTTACTAACTTTTGAACTCGGACTTCGTTAATCGATATTTATTGGTCACTTTTATAATCATCCATTTTCTTTCTTTTATCCAATCACGCCTTAGATAAATTTTTTTTAAAAAAAAGTCCCTTTCATTGGGTACATTTTCGCAAAAGCATACACTTAGGTATCGAATAAAAACTTTTAAGGTATGCTAGTCAAAACTTTTGCGTGTGCAGTTCAGGGAGTGGATGCACGAATAATTACTACTGAGGTCAATGCCGGTGGTGCGATAAATGATAAGGGAAATTACTTTCTGGTGGGGCTGCCGGACAATGCTGTCAGGGAAGGATATCAGCGAATCGAATCTGCTCTGAAAAATATCGGCTTCAAAATGCCGAGGCTAAAGTTGGTGGTCAATATGGCACCTGCCGATATCAGAAAGGAGGGATCCTCCTACGATCTCCCAATTGCAGTTGGAATTCTCGGAAGTTCAGGTCAGGTGCCTCATGCTGATTTGGGTAATTACATGATGATGGGGGAGCTTTCACTGGATGGTAGTATCCGTCCCGTGAAAGGTGTGCTACCTATGGCAATAGAAGCAAGAAACAAAGGTTTTAAAGGGCTTTTTGTTCCCGCACAAAATGCCAGAGAAGCTGCTATTGTCAATAATTTGGAGGTTTATGGAGTGAAAAACCTTCGGGAAGTTGTGGATTTCTTTGAAGGCTCTAGTTCATTAAAACCGACAGAGGTGAATACTCGGCTGGAATTTATGGTGGGACGAAAATCTAATGGAGTAGATTTTTCTGACGTTATGGGTCAGCAAAATATTAAGCGGGCTTTGGAAATAGCAGCTTCCGGAGGTCATAACGTCATTCTCATAGGTCCTCCCGGTTCAGGTAAAACTATGTTGGCAAGGCGCATGCCTACAATATTGCCACCCCTTTCTTTGGAGGAGGCTCTGGAAACTACTAAAATACACTCTGTAGCAGGCTTGCTAGCTCATGACGCCTCTCTGGTTAGACACCGACCATTTCGTAGTCCGCATCATACTATAAGTGATGTAGCTTTAGTTGGGGGAGGTTCTCATCCAAGTCCCGGTGAGATTTCGCTAGCCCACAATGGAGTACTTTTTCTGGATGAACTACCCGAATTTCGCAGGTCTGTTCTAGAAGTACTGCGCCAGCCTATGGAAGAAAAAAAGGTGACTATATCGAGAGCGAGATTGAGCGTTGATTACCCCGCCGGATTCATGCTTATCGCCTCCATGAATCCCTGCCCATGTGGATATTATAACCACCCGGAAAAGGAATGTGTCTGCGGTCCGGGGGAAGTCAAGCGCTATCTCAATAAAATCTCAGGGCCACTTCTTGACAGAATAGATTTGCATGTTGAAGTGACGCCCGTTAGTTATGATGAGCTAGCAGCAGAGAAACAAAAAGAGCGTTCTAGTCAGGAAATCATTACCAATGTACTCAAAGCCAGGAAAATTCAGGAAAAAAGATTTTCGGAGCTTGAAAGCACCCATTTCAATGCCCATATGCCGAGTAATATGGTTAGACAAATCTGTGAAATCAACTCTGCAGGAAAAGCTCTGCTTAAAAGAGCCATGGAAACCCTTCAGTTATCGGCTCGAGCCTATGATCGCATCCTCAAAGTAGCTAGAACTATAGCGGACCTGGACCAATCTGAAAAAATTCAAACTGAACACCTGGCAGAAGCCATTCATTTCAGGAATCTCGATCGTGAAGGCTGGTTGGGGTAGCTTGCAGCTTGATTACTCCTTCTGTTTTTGACAGAAGCTAGCTCATTAAGCCGGATTATTCATTTAACCTCAGGACAGCGACTATCGGATAGTGATCAGAAAAATCGCCTTTGATCACTTTGTGGCTAAGCACCCTGAAATGCTGATCAGGCTTAATAACATCTATGCGCAAAAAAGGGATATTTCCTGCATAGGTGGTGCCCAACCCTCTTCCTCGCTGTAAAAAGCTATCTGACCTTCCGATGCTCAGTTTTCGGTAAACATAGGAGATGGGGACGTCATTAATATCTCCGGCTATGATTACAGGATAGGGAGAACTTTCGACATGTTCAAACAATTGGTTCAATTGCTCTACCCTTTTAGCTGAAGCCACACGATAATTCAGCAAAATGTTGTACACCCTTCTAAAGTAAGATTCAGTTAACTCTACTTTCTCCTGCATGATTTCAGCACTTAAATGAGTAATGCCATTGGTTTGCAGGTGAATGTTATAAATACGAATAGTTTTCCCTTCAGGCAGACGAATATCTGCCCACAGACAATTGTTGTCCAGATTACCAAAAGGAATAAACCCCCAATCAGAAACAGGATGTTTGCTATATATGGCAGTTCTGTACTCACCGGATTTAATGGGTTGTCCATAATCAAAATACTGCTGTACCCATTGATGCACAGTTGGCGTATGTTCCTGTAGAACAAGAATATTTGGTGTCTTTGATTCTTTTAACAGCTTTGGCAACAAAGATTCATCAACATTATCTTTTGCAAGATGATGCCCGTAAAATGCATTGAATGAAACCACTTTAATGTCTCCTTCTGATGCAACCAGATTTGGACTTGAAAATGGGATTATTTTGGAGTGGATAGGCCATCCTGCAACAATTAATACAAAAGGCAATAATGCTTTTAAATAGGATCCTTTAATTATGAAAAATGCAAAAACTACAAGATTCACGAAAAGCATTAATGGGTAAAGTAGTAGAATAAAAACTGAAAAGGTGAACACATCAGGATTGAGGAGCGGACCCATGTAACTAAGAACAGTTACAAAACCCAGAAAGAAGAGGAAAAACAGCCTCGTTCTTTGCTTTTTATTTTTTCGTCGTTTTCTCATCCTGGAAAATTCATACAAATATACACATCAGATTAATAGCACTGTATGAATTATGCTGAAAACTAATATATCGTTGAGATGGCTAACTATGAATAAGTGACTAGAAAACCTGACTTTAGGTGGGTACATTTTGTTTATTCAGCACACTGAGTAATTAAAAAATAGCCAAGATATGAATGAGGAGTTGATGTACTATATTTGGAAATCAGGGCAGTTGTTCCAAAATGATCTTAAAACAGTCTGTGGAAAAAAAATAACTGTTCTGAATCCGGGCATACGAAATTTGCATGAAGGGCCTGATTTCCTTCATGGAAGACTTAAAATTAACAACATCACATGGAATGGGCAAATTGAATTTCATATCAAGTCCTCTGATTGGGATCTCCACGGACATCAACACGATGCGAATTACAACAATGTTATTCTGCACATAGTAATGGAGGATGACAAGAAAGTGATTACCCAAAATGGCATTAGCATGCCAACTCTTGAATTGGCCGGACATATTGATAAGGTCCAAAAAGAGAAATTTGAGTTTCTCATGAAGAACCAATCATGGGTTCCTTGTGATCCCCTATTAAAGTATTATACAGATCAAATATTCTGGCCTGTTTATTTGAGTAGACTAGCAGTAGAACGACTCCACCGGAAAACACAAATAATATTGAACTTTCTCAATGAACACAAAGGTGATTGGGAGCAAACGGCTATTTATTTTACGCTACGATATCTAATAGGGAAAAATAACCTGACTGCTATTGACGAATGGATAAATAAAACTCCTTGGTCTGTTTTAAGAAAATACAGTTCGGATCGGCATAAACTAGAATCATTGGTTCTTGGTCAAGCCGGCTTTTTGGAAAGGGTTTTATTTATAGATGAATATAGTAAAAGGCTTAAGAGCACCTACAAATATCTGAGCATGTTGCACAATCTGAGTCCCATCAACCCAAAGTGCTGGAAACTTTTTGGCTTGAGACCTTATTCGAGACCAGAACTTAGGTTTTCCCAGTTTTGTGATATACTTCATCGCTATCAGGGTTTGATGGGATTACTGCTTAGCTCAAAGGATGCCAATCAACTAAAGCAGGAACTAAAATCAACTGCTCACAACTATTGGGATAATCATTTAAAGCTAGACGGTAAGGAGACTAAAACTTTTAAGAAAATTACAGGCGAACAAACTCTCAATAATGTAGTTTTAAATGCTGCGGCACCTTTGATTTTTGCTTATGGGCAATATATGGGTGACGATGAACTCAAAGAAAGGGCTCTTGATTGGTGGGAGCAACTGCCTCCGGAAAAAAATTCCATTATCAGAAAGTGGAGTCAGCGTAATTTAAAGGCTGGTAGTGCTATGGAAACGCAAGGACTCCTTCAGCTAAAAAATCATTATTGCAATACTTCTAACTGCCTTAATTGCTCACTTGGACATAAAATCATGGCAAAAAGCGAGGTCGATAATAAAGTTATGGAAGCCATATGGGAATACTTCACAACAGCTCAACCAAAGTATTGAGTTTGAATTCCAAGAGTTTCCTTTCTTTTTCTCATCTTTGCAAAAATTTTCAAGTGGGGAGAATTCTCGCAATTGATTACGGCTCAAAAAAGTCAGGACTTGCAAGCACCGATAGTTTAAAAATCGCAGCTCACGGCCTCAAGACCATTGCTACGGTTGAACTAATTGATTTTTTGATCAGTTATACATCGGTGGAAGATGTTGAAGAGATTGTCATCGGACTTCCGCGACATGCCGACGGGAATTTGTCCGGAAATGCCAATGAAATATTAAAGTTCGGCGATCAACTGAAAAAACTTTTCCCCAAATTGAAAATCAGCTTTTTTGATGAAAGTTACAGTTCTGTTGAGGCTAGAAAGCGCATTCTTGAAAGCGGAGCTAAAAAGAAAAAACGAAGAGATAAAAGTCTTGTGGACAAAATTGCTGCGGTAATTATTCTACAATCCTATCTCGGACACATTTAAATAAAAAAATATGGTTTTACCGGTCATAGGATACGGACATCCGGTTTTGAGACAGGAGGCAAATGAAATTACACCGGATTATCCCCAACTTTCTGAATTGATAGAAAATATGTGGGATACCATGTATGCTGCAAACGGCGTGGGCCTGGCAGCTCCTCAGATTGGACTTCCCATTCGTATTTTCCTGGTGGATACTGAGCAGGTTTTTGAAGAGGAGGAGCAGGATAGAGGAATTTGTAAAGTGTTCATCAATGCTGAAATATTGGAAGATGCAGGCGATTTATGGCCCTATGAAGAGGGGTGTCTCAGTATTCCTGAAATAAGAGCTAAAGTGGACAGACCCGAAAAAATTTTGATTCGCTATCAGGATGAAAATTTTAACACTTTTACTGAGGAATACGACGGAGTAAATGCAAGGGTTATTCAGCATGAATACGACCACATTGAGGGAATTCTGTTTACAGATTTACTAAAGCCTTTAAAGAAAAAACTAATTAAAAGGAAACTCAATAAAATCAAGGCCGGTGATATACGCCCTGACTACCCCATGAAATTTTATATGAGTAAATAGGTATTTTAAGCCGATAGCAGTTTTCGTATTTTAGCTTCAGAAACCACAACTATATTTCCACTTTTGATTTCAATCAGATTCTCAGATTTAAAATCAGAGAGCGTTCTGGTGAGTGTTTCTTTAGCAATTCCACAAATGGAGGCGAGATCAGCCCGACTTAACGAAATTGGGCTTCCTTGGGTACCCAGACCATTATTTAAACACTCTTCAAGTGCATGAGCTACTTTTTGACGCACAGAATTGTAGGCAGAACCCAATACCTTTTCTTCTGTCTTTACCTTTTGGTTCCTGAGCATGTCCTGTATGGCCTGCACTGAAAACGGCTCGTTTTGAATAGCTTCTAAAAATTGATTTATGGGTAAAAACTTAATTTTACAACTACTCAATGTAATGCAATTTGTTGTATAGGGTACGTTCTGATAAGCCTCCCAAACCCCGGGATAACTGCCACGACTTAGCAATCTAAGAATAATATCTCTTCCGATATGGTGTACAAGAGTCTCCTTTAATAAACCTTCATCTAGGAAAAAAGCATTTTTTGGGTGCTCATTACTAGAATAAAGTTCAAAATCCGGTGGATATTCTTTCTCATCAGCATTCTCAAATATACCCCTAAGCAAGGAGTGCGCCCTGCTCAAGTTTTTTAATCTGCTTTCTGTTTGTGTTACAGAGTTAGACTCTCTAGCTTTGGTCAAACGCAATTCTATTACGGCGAGTAACTCGTCTTTTTTAAAGGGTTTAGTGATGTAATCATCAGCACCAAGGTTCATGCCCTTTCGTATGTCAGAGAGCTCCGTTTTAGCAGTGAGAAAAATAAAAGGAATGTGCTTTAATTCAGCTTTCTTGGACAGTATTTGTAATACACCAAAACCATCAATTACGGGAAGCATTATATCGCAAACTATCAAATCAGGCTGCCAGCTTTCAGCCATTTGAATTCCTTCCTTGCCGTCTTTTGCACCTGCCACTTCATAGCCCGATAGTTCAAGTATTTCCTGCAGATTTTCCCTTACATCGTGATTGTCTTCAATCACCAGAATTTTTATCATGTTTAGTTTTTGTTCCTTCAGTTAATGATATTTTAAATGTGGTTCCTGATCCCTCCTTACTTTTAAAAGTAAGATCGCCACCAAGAATTTCTACATATTTCTGGACGATACTTAGACCAAGACCCGTACCATCAATATGCTCCGCATTTTTTGCCCTAAAAAAACGAGTAAATAAATGCTTTTGCTCTTCCTCCGGTATTCCAATGCCCTTATCAGATACTTTTATATGGAGTTGCCCATTCTTTTGATTCAATTCACAAGATACTATATCTGAGGAATATTTTAATCCATTGTTTAGTAAATTGGTCAAAATGGTGGATAGAATTTTTTTATCTGTAAGAAATCCTAATTTTTTGCAGTTTACGTAAAAGCGAATGCGATCCTCGTCTTTTTCGAGATACCTCAATTCTTCCCGCACCGATTGTAAAATTTCGTCCATATCCACTTCTGCAAAAACTGGATTAATATTCCCCTCTTCTATTCTTCCTAATGAAAGAAAGTCATTGAGGATATTGGTAAGAGATTTAACAGATTTTCGAATCCTCTCTATATGCTTCTCTCTCTTTGGCTTCTGATCTTCAGAGGTATACATGCTGATCAAATCCACAGAAGACAAAATAGAGGATAGTGGAGTACGAAACTCATGGGAAGCAGTGGAAACAAAGCGGGATTTCAGTTCATTCAGGTCTCTTTCAGATTCAAGAGCTTCCTTTAGTTCTTCTTCGCTTTTTGTGAGTTTTTGATTAGTCTCTTCCAATGCTATGACATAATCTTTCAACTCCAGCGTTTTTTCCTGTACTCTTCTTTCAAGGTCCTCATTCAATACGATTAGTTCCTGTTCTATTAAGACCTTCGGAGTGATATCATGAAGAATCCAAACTTCACCTTTGTTGTCAGAATAGCCTGCAAAATCTACCCATCTGTACCTACCAGATTTTGTCCTTATGCGATAAGTCCTTATTTCTTTGAAACCCTTTCTTCTGTCTTTTTCATACATCTCCCGGTACTCTATCCATTTTGGGCCCATCAAAGCATTAAACCAGTCATTGACTTCCTTAATTTCCTCATCAGAATACCCAATGATATCCTGAATTTTTTTATTGAGATGTAAACGTTCCTCAATTCTGTAAACAGCTCCAACAGGTAAATTTGCAGATAGATGCAACATCTGCATCTCGCTTTCCTTGAGCTGATTGCCTATTGCTCTTAATTCACTAAGATCGTGAATGGTACCTGCAAAATATTTTTCATTCCCGAAGTTAGCTTCACTGATTGCCAATAAAACAGGAAAAGTTTTTCCATTTTTATTTCTGGCAAGAACTTCCCTTCTTTTACCTATTATTTTGGGTACCCCCCCTTCCAGATAATTCCTGATATAGCCATCGTGATTACCTTTGTCGGGTTCGGGCATTAGCATACTGACGTTATTTCCAACTAATTCCTCTTGAGTATAACCGAACAATTCAGTCACGGAAGGATTTACCATCTTTATTATTCCACGACGGTCAATCAATATTATACTATCAATAGCACTATTAATTACTGCTTCTGAGACAGTTGGCTCTAACTTGAGATTGAGTGGGTTTTGTTTGTTTTCTCTCATTAATATCCCCTAAAAAATAAATCACAAATTTAAAAATTTCATCCAATTTTTCCGAAAGAAATTAACTTTATCCCATATTTGCTAACCAGATGGTTGAAAGATAACATTTTTTTTAACTTAGAAAAAGGTGCGGCAAATATCTACAACCATCAGCCCGACTCGCTGTTTAAAAATTGAAAATATCAATTCATGGAGTCACCCACCATAGTTAAAGAAACTGTACTTTACATCTTTCAATTTGAGGAAAATAAATACTGGGCATTTAAGCAAATGAGGCTTGCTTTTGAGCCACTCACCCAACTGCCCGGATTAGTTTTTTTTAAATTATTGGGTTGTGGCGGAGGTAATGGATTTAGTTTATGGCCGGACTTTGGCACCTATGCTCTCCTTACAGTCTGGAAAAACAATGAAAACCGAATTGCTTTTGAAGAGAAAAGTGCTCTTTTTCAGGAGTATCTTAAAAAAACAAAAAACATTCGAAGGTTGGTTTTAAAACCCATTCATGGACATGGCACCTGGGATGCTAAAAGTCCTTTTGAATATTCCAATTCGTATGACAAAACAAAACCGGTAGCTGTAATTACAAGGGCGTCAATCAGAACAAAAAAATTGTTTGAGTTTTGGTGGAAAGTGCCGGGAGTCAGCAAAAGGGTAAAGGGATTCAAAGGAGCTGAATTCTCCATAGGCATAGGTGAATTACCTATAATCGAGCAAGCGACTTTTAGCATTTGGAAAAATGAGGAGGCCATGAAAAGCTTTGCTTACGAAGACGAAGACCATAAAAAGGTAATTGAACTCACCCGAAAGCGAAATTGGTATGGGGAGGAGATGTTCGCCAGATTTCAGTTGATCTCAGATAATCATCTGAATTGATTTTTTCTATTGTAAAAACTCATTTCCTGCTGTCATTTTTAAATGGTATTTTTGGCTATATTTGGCATTTAAAATTTATTCAGTATGATCCGTTTCAGCCTGTTTTTTACATTCATCGTTATTCTTTCCGGCCCATCGGTTTTCGGGCAATCAGACCACAATATTTCCGAATTTGTCCAGCGATTTTTTGTAGATAAAGGAGCCATAGAGAGAAAACTCGGGCTAAAAAACACCCACGAATTCGTTGACAGGATAGACGTGTTGATTGATTCATGGGATGAGAAAATGCTGGAATTGGACTATGATGATTTAACTCTATCAGAGAAAATTGATTACCAATTATTGAGAAACAGATTGGAAAAGGAGCGTTTTTTTAATCGACAATTGAGAAGCGAAATTGATCAACTTGCATCTTGGTTTGATTTCGCTGAACCGCTAAGAGAATTTATCGTACAGAGGAGACGTGGTGGTGCTGTTCAGCCAAGAGAGATAGCTGACCTTTTTCACGGGACCAAACTGCAAATAGCAGAAAGCACTAAAAAAATGGAGCAAAAGCCGGGCTTTACAAGTTGGCAGGATGCTGCACGCGCAGCTGAGATGGCTGATGAACTGCGTACTCATCTGGAATGGGCATTTGATTTTTACCACTTGTATAATCCGGATTTTAGCTGGTGGGTAGAAAAGCCATATCAGGCGTTGAATGAAAAATTGGAAAATTATGCTGAAGCATTAAAAGAACATTTTGACCCATCCCTTCAAGTGGATGATGGTAGCGGTATTTTTGGGAGACCCATTGGCAGTGAGGCATTGCAAGCGGAACTGAGGTCGGAAATGATCCCTTACACTGCAGAAGAATTGATTGAATTGGCGTGGAAGGAATTTGAATGGTGTCAGGAGCAATTGAAAAAATCCGCGAAAAAAATGGGTTATGACAATTATATGGATGCCATAGAGGCAGTAAAACATACTTGGGTAGATCCAGGAGATCAACCCCAACTGATAAATTATCTTGCTGAGGAAGCTATTGAGTTTCTGGAAGAAAGAGACCTGATGACGATACCCGAATTGGCAAAAGAAACTTGGAGAATGAGGATGCTGAGTCCGGAAATGCAAAGGGTAGCTCCATTTTTCCTTGGTGGTGAACAGGTTCAAATCGCCTTCCCGACAAGCACTATGGAACACGAATTGAAAATGATGAGTCTGCGCGGTAATAATCCCCATTTTTCAAGGGCTGTGGTTCATCACGAATTGATTCCAGGTCACCATCTACAACAATTTATGACCAATAGATACAATACCCACCGCCGAAGTTTTTATACGCCATTCTGGATCGAAGGGTGGGCGCTTTATTGGGAGATGATGCTATGGGAAAAAGATTTTGCCAGATCGCCCGAGGATGAGATTGGCATGCTTTTCTGGCGTATTCACCGCAATGCGAGAATCATCTTTTCTCTCAAATTCCACCTAGGAGAAATGAGCCCGGCGGAATGTATTGACTTTCTTGTTGAAAAAGTTGGTCACGAAAGAGCTAATGCAGAAGCAGAAGTCAGACGATCTTTTGAGGGTAGATGGGGGCCGCTTTACCAGATTTCCTACATGATCGGTGGACTTCAAATGATAGCTCTCCGAAATGAAATTGTCGAAACAGACCTGATGCCGGAAAAGGAATTTCACGACCGCATCCTACATGAAAACTTCATGCCAATTGAATTACTAAGGGCATTATTAAAAGATGACGCGCCTCCAAGAGATTTTAAAAGTAACTGGTGGTTTGTTGATTATTTGGAATAGTTTTAACCACACCTTAATTTTTATCATAAAATATAATTCATTCAAAAATTGCTGTGTAAGAATGATTCACTCGGGCAAGAAGTTTAAAGTCAGTTGTTAAGGCTCTTTCCTATAAATTCCAAAAACAAAATCAGAAGGATAGTTTTTTAAAAACTCATCTTCAAATTCAAATAATTTGTTCAGTAGTTTGGAGCTTTTCTCATCTTCCTGCTGAAAATGATGTGCAATGTCTTTTAGTGCCGGCATGAGAATGTTGCCGCCATATGGTCTTTCTTCAATTACCTTAAAAAGTGAGTGAATAGAGGGAAGAATATCCGAAGAATTGACACATTCTGAGGGATCTGCAAGAATCATACGAAACCAGCCTGATCCATAGTAACGGTCTTTTCTCAAACTCGTTTTAAATCTTATCCTTTTGTCAGTAGGAATAAGTTGAAGCGTCTGGTTAATTGCTTTAATCTGTGGTTTAGGATATTGCAATCTGTCCGGACCGACATATTCATTGATGATTAAAAAACCGCCGGGCTTGAGGGAAGGTTTGATCTTAGTCTCTAACAATTCCCGTACACCATAAAAATGATGGAGAGAGGCATTGAAAAGAACAATGTCCCATTTTTCCTTGCCAAGGTCTGACTTGTGTATATCCTTGCAGGTAAAAGCAATGTTGTTTAGATTTTTCTCAGTGGCGATTTTAGCGGCTCGGTCGAGGCGATTTTGGGCGATGTCCATGCAGAGTATATCAGAAAACTGAGGATAGGCAGCCAACTCCAGTTCATGACTGCAGCTTCCCGATCCAAGTGACAAAAGCGATAGATTTTCTTTATCAACCAGATAATCTCGCATTAGCTTCTGCTTGTAGTTGATGTCCTCATGCCCGCTGATCAATTTATTCCAACGCTTCCGGACGGCTGGCACTATCCACCAATTAGCAGAGTGAATGGCACTTTCGTTAAATGCTGATTGTGTTCGCTTTAGAGGATTGGGATTAGCTTTAGATAGAAAAAACTTAGCCCCTCTCTGTCGCACTTTGACAAAAAGATCAGTAAAATCATCAGCCGTAATCCATCTTTTCATTGAAAAAAATATCCCCAAAGATAAGTTTTTCTAATGGAATTCATTCTGGTGAAATGAAAGCATAAAATTATTCGACCACCCTCATAAACTCTCTTCATACGGTTTTAACCACCTACGCAAAACTGCCAGAAAGATGACAAGGGAGAAAAAGAAAAATAACTCAAATACTCCCGTATTTCCAAGTAGGAAAAACAACCCGATCGAGCCGGCCAACACCACAGTGAGAAACCACATGGACTTGATGGTTATTTGCTCGTTGATCTCCCCAAGAAATCTAATGAAGAGGTACAAAGAAGTCAATAAACTCAATCCAAACATTACCGCCATTACTGCATGAAGTGTTTTCAAGAAAGGCAAATGTTCTACCGCCGGGATGCTTACTGTCAGGATCAAAAAAACATGAGACCAGATTAGCAATCTATTGGCTCTTTTATTATCAAAAGATTTAAGAACGTACAATCTTGATATATAAAAAGTCAGCAAAAATCCCGTAACCGTTCCCCAGACAATAAAATTCAAGCGGTAATCAAATTGATTGCCAATCATGCTCATAGTGTAATAAAAGGGGGATTCCTTGGTAGCAAATAACCAGGTGTATAGAGGAATGAAAATAAGCGCAAAAATGGCGAAGTATTTCATGTAGCCCCTGCCGAGATAATCTTTTGTCCACCTCCTGTACGCCATTTGGAATTGCTTAAGTTATTTGAGCTTTACCTAAATAAAAGTTTGCTAATCAGAACAATAAACTCAGAAAATGTATTTTTGATTTTTTTTAGCTAAAATAGTTCTCAAGCTTTAATAACACAAATATGAGTTCACTGAAAATTGATAATTCAATTAACTTTGGTCTTAGTACGTCTATGCTCATGTAATTGCCTCCAATTCATCAAATGATAATCCCTCAACTTAATAGTTTCATCGCCATCATAGATTATATTCATTTTCATTTTGGGATCAAACGCCTTCAATTTGGACATATTTGATATAAATTCTGATCTGAATGTAAGCCCGGATTTAATCTCTATCATGTCAATATCATGAAAATTGTGTACTTCTATCAAATCAACTTCCAAACCATTGCTATCCCGGAAAAAAAACATATCAGGATCCTCATGTCTATGAGCTTTGTATTTGTGTTTTTCAGCAATTATAAGATTCTCAAAAATCATACCATATTTATCTGATGACCCCACATACTCTTCCTTATGCAATCCCAACAAATGACACAACAATCCCGTGTCATAAAAGTATAATCGTGATGACTTCAAAAGTCGCTTCCCAAAATTTCTGTGATAAGAAGGTAGTAAAAAAATAATATAACTGGATTCTAAAATACTTATCCAACTTTTGACAGTATTAACAGAAATATTGAGGTCATTACTCAGATCCGTCATTTTATATTGTGTCCCACACTTAAAAGCTATCAGTTTAAGAAAAGTTCTAAATGTAGTGAGATTGCCAACATTAACCAAGTCTGATACATCTCTTTCTAGGTATGTCTTGATGTAATTGCTATAAAACATCTTCGGAGGAATATCTGATGACCACCTTCCAGGATAGAATCCATTGATAACTGTACTATAAGTATTTTTATCCCAATTAGGTATAGAGTTTATTTCTGAAAAGTCCAATGGAAACAATGTAGAAAGGTCAATCCGTCCTGCCAGAGATTGAGTTATATTTCTGTGCATAAGATAGTTTTGTGATCCCGATAAAATAAATCTCCCGGGTCTTCTATCATGATCAACTATACTTTGGAGATAGGAAAATAATTCGGGCAGTTTCTGAGCCTCATCTATTATGACTCCATCACCATATTTTTTGAAAAATCCACGTGGATCTGTCTTAACATTATGCGCGGTATCAGGCTCCTCCATACTGACATACGGATAATCCGGGAATGCCATCCTTAATAAAGTTGACTTTCCGGCCTGTCTTGGTCCTGCCAAACTTATTACAGGATAATATTTAGATGATTCTTTAAGATGATCGATCATCTTCCTTTCAAATTTTAAGACATTACTCATGATTATCAATTGTTTGTAAAATACAATGGTAACACAAATATAGTTACTGATTTAAACATAATGCAAATTATCATAGACTAAACTGCAAAAAATCATACATCAAACTGCAATATATCATATATTGCACTGCAAATTTTCATAGACTAAACTATAGAAAATCATACTTAAAACTGCAAGATATCATGCTTGTAGCTGCAAATTATCATAGACTAAACTGCAAAAAATCATACATCAAACTGCAATATATCATATATTGTACTGCAAATTTTCATAGACTAAACTATAGAAAATCATACTTAAAACTGCAAATTATCATAACTTAAAAAAAGAGAGTAAGCAATTTTTAAATGGATTGCTGTACGCAAGCTGCACCTTACTTGAATGTTTCTACTAGCGCCTGTATCTCGGTTTCTAAGAACCCAAGGTCGATTATTCTAAATCGCATAAGTAATTGTAGGGCAGAGACTAAAAGAGAGTGTTAAAAAAATTCCTTAATAATTTAAAAAAGGCAGGTGAAATTCTCCTTATACTTCGTTTCTTTTTCTTGATGTAGCCCGCTACATCTTCAAAAAAGAGCTTCGTCTAAAGAGTTTTACAACTTGTTCCTTCTCAATGCGCCAACAAATTATATAGTTTTGTAATTGTGATGGAAAGAATTATGCTTCGCGATAATAATCGAGCTCAGTTTAAGAGCCTACTAAAGGCCATTTGAAGTTATTAGACTTAGCTGCAAATTTAATTTTTTCAGTAAAAAAGGCAAGGCATTCATGCAGATTATACGAAAAATTCTTAAGTTTGACGACTTTTCAATTTTTTGTCCTTACAGAGTTCTATTTTAATTTTATCGCTATGAAAAAGAGACGCTCAATCCTTTTAAATTTTTCACAATTTTTACTGATTTCCATTTTGCTATTTCTTAACTCCTGTGGGGAAAGAGAAGTTCAACAGACTGACTTAGATGCAGGCCTATCACAATATGTTAGTGCCTATTCAGCCGGGCTGCTTTCGAAGGAGGAGAAGGTGAGTATTCGGTTTGTTGATTTCGCAGTAAGCCCCGAGATGGTTGGTGAATCTGTTAGTACTAATTGGTTCAAGGTAGTCCCCTCTTCAAATATAAGGGCAGTTTGGAGAGATAGGCAAACGGTCGAATTTTTTCCCGAGAAAAACTGGGAGTCGGGAAGACGATACCTGCTTGAGTTTGAAATAGGAGAGTTTTTGGACTTGCCCGATCACTTACAAACGCTTTCATTTAGTTTTGACATTATTCAGCAGGCTTTTGAGACACGACAGGGTAGCCTCAGGCTGGGAACAGATGAAGACCTGACCAAAATGGTATACCATGCTACCATCTCAACAGCAGATGTGGTTGATAAGGACGAATTGAAAAGTTTAGTGAGTGCAAAACAGCAGGGTCGTGATCTGGAAGTAGTTTGGACTTCCCATACTTCAAGGACTCAGCATCAGCTTGAAATCAGAGGAATCCAAAGGGAATCTGATAAAAAGAGTAGTCTGGATATTTCATGGGACGGCAGATCTATGGGACTTACAGAGAGGTGGACGGAGAGTATCCCCGTGCCCTCACTTGCAGAATTCAGCTTGTTGGAGGTGGAGATTTTTAATGAACCCGAAACTTTTATCGTTGCTTCATTTTCAGATCCCATCGATCACAATCAGGAATTGATAGGTTTAATAACCCTGGATGGATCAGATGATTTACGTCTGATTGTCGAAGGGCAGGAACTATTTATCTATTCAGACAGAGAGATGAGGGGTGAAGTCAGGCTTGAAATTCAACCTCAGGTAAAGAACAGAGCCGGCTATGATTTAGGTCAATTGGTAAGCCGGACGATCCACTTTGAAATGCTTCCTCCGGCGGTAAAAATGATTAGCACAGGAACCATTACACCTGCAAGTGGAAGACTGACTATTCCTTTTGAAACAGTTAATCTCAGAGCAGTAGATGTGGGGATTGTCCGCCTTTTTGAAAAAAATATTCACCACCATCTGCAACATGGTGGTATCAATAACAATAATAGTTATCAGATCAATAGAGTGGGAGAGTTGGTGCTTTATAAAACTATCCGCCTTGATCAAGGGGAAAGTTTCAACCCCTCCTCCTGGCAACCGTGGGAACTCGATATTAGTGATTTGGTCAAATTGGAACCCGGTGCAATTTATTCTACGGTGATCATGTTTAAGCCCTCTTACAGCACTTTTGAATGTGCGGGAGTAGATGATGATTTTCGAGACTTTGATCCCATTAATATTGATCTAACTAGCAATTTTGATCGAGCAACCACTGATTTTTTCCGTGAATCACGCCGCTGGGCAATGGATTGGAGTGAAAGAGACAACCCTTGTTCACCCTCTTATTTCAATAACCAAAGGTGGGTAAGGGGAAATTTACTGGCTACAGATCTAGGCATTACTGCCAAAATAGGCACAAATGATGATTTGTTTGTCGCAATCAATGATTTGAACACTACACGACCGATGTCTAATGTTCGCATCGAGCTTTTTTCTTATGCAGGTAAATTAATTCAATCGGGCAGGACAGATACTGAAGGCACCCTTAAGATGGAACTGGAGCGAGAACCTTTTTTACTTGTAGCAAGTAGTGGAGCACAGAAAAATTACCTGAAGTTACATTCCAATGAATCTCTCTCTATCAGTCGTTTTGAGGTCGGTGGCAGCAGGGTACAACAGGGACTCAAGGGGTTTATATACGGTGAGCGTGATGTGTGGCGGCCCGGAGACAGTCTATTTCTTTCCTTTATCCTTGAAGATAAGAATAAACTATTACCTGACAATCATCCTGTAGTATTTCAGATCAGAGATCCCAATGGTATTGTTCGGCAGACTCATACCGTAAATCAATCTATAGGGGGGATATATCACCTGCCGATTAAAATTCCTGCTTCTGCTATAACGGGTAGATGGTCATTACAGGCCGAGGTGGGTAATGTCAGTTTTCATTCTCCTCTGCGCATAGAATCTATTATGCCCAATCGTTTGCGTGCTGATCTTGATTTCGGGGCAGAAGAACTGAGCAACCGGCACTTTCAGTCCGGAGGTCTTTTGAGTTCCACATGGCTGCACGGTGCCCCGGCTTCTGCTTTGAATGCTGATGTCAATCTCCGAATGAGTTCTGGTCGGACGACCTTCAGCGGTCATTCGGGCTTTATTTTTGATGATCCGGCTAGAACAGCGAATACTGTTGTTAATCAAACTGTTTTTTCCGGACCACTAAACGCGGAGGGTTTGGCTACTGTTAGCCCGAATATACAAATCGGTACTCAGGTTCCGGGAATGCTCAATGCCACTTTTAATATCAGGGTATTTGAAGCAGGCGGCAATTTCAGTACTGAGATAGTCAGTTTCCCATTTCATCCCTTTGATACCTATATAGGTTTAAAGCCCCCGGAAGGAGAAGCACCTTATGATGTTTTGACTAACGATAGAGAGCATAAAGTGGATTTGATAGCAGTAAGCCAAAGTGGAGAGCTCTTAGCGAATACTGAGGTAGATGTAAATCTCTACAAACTGGAGTGGCGATGGTGGTGGGATCGAACTGAAGATCCCCGAGGTACTTTTACTTCCAATCTTCAGCATAATCATGTAGCAGGGAAAAAAGTAAACTTAATAGACGGCAAGGGCAACTGGTCTTTCTCTGTTCCTCACCCGGAATGGGGCAGATACTTGCTGAGAGTCTGCGATTCAAAGGGAGACCATTGTAGTGGAAAAATCATCTACATTGACTGGCCGGGCTGGGCAAGTAGAGGCGATAGAGGAGCTGAGGCTGGTGCAAGTATGCTTAGTTTTTTTGTGGAAAAAGAGGAGTATGCACCTGATGAAAA
Source organism: Saprospirales bacterium (assembly GCA_007693915.1). GTDB lineage: Bacteria > Bacteroidota > Bacteroidia > Chitinophagales > Saprospiraceae > PWJY01. The sequence goes on from RECS01000081.1 coordinate 29,048, forward strand.
AATCAAAATAACTATTCCTTCTCCTGAAAACGGGAGAGCATTGGTATCTGTAGAAAATGGAACTGAGGTATTGGAGTCGCATTGGGTTGAAACTACTGCAGGGAATACGATTTTTGAATTGACGGCAAAAAAGGAGTGGGCACCCAACATTTATCTCAATATCTCATTACTTCAACCTCATGCTACTACAGAGAACAATCGTCCGATCAGAATGTATGGTATTGTTCCGGTAAAAATTGTGGATCCCAATACCCGACTGCAACCTGAAATTTCGGTGAATGGGCACTACCGACCTGAGGAAAAGGCAACTTTTTCCATTAGCGAACAAAATGGGCAGTCTATGGCATATACCGTTGCAGTAGTGGATGAGGGTTTGCTGAATATCACCCGGTTCCGAACCCCTGATCCGTGGAATCACTTCTATGCGAAAGAGGCACTCGGGGTAAGGAGCTGGGATATATATGATGATGTGGCAGGAGCAATCGGAACGAACTGGGGTGCATTGCTGGCGACAGGAGGCGATGCAGAATTAAAAAGTCCCGATGAGGACAAGGCTAACAGATTCAAGCCGGTGGTTAAATATTTCGGACCTTTTGAACTTGGAGCAGGCAGGTCTGCTACCCATGAATTCACTATGCCCAATTACGTAGGATCGGTCAGAATAATGGCTGTAGCAGCAAAAAATGGTGCTTATGGTTCTGCTGAAAAGGATGTGGTAGTCAAAAAGCCACTAATGGTATTGGCTACCATGCCGAGAGTCCTCGGGCCCGGAGAGGAGGTTGATCTTGCTGTTTCTGTTTTTGTTATGGAAGAGTCTGTGAGAAATGTAGAGGTTAGTTTGCAAACCAATGAATTGTTTGAAGTAGTTGGTGACCAAAGCCGACAAATTAATTTTGATAGAACCGGAGAGCAACTCACCTTTTTTAGGGTAAGAACTAAAATGGCTACAGGAATAGGTGAACTAAGCATTTCAGCTGTCAGTGGTCGGAATAGGGCACACGATAAAATTGAGATTGATGTCCGCAATCCCAATCAAGAAATAGCTCAGGTACAAAATCATAGTCTGCAAGGTGGAGAAGAAGTGGAGCTTCAATATAGGTCTTTGGGTGAGTCGGAGAGCAACTATTTAGTTCTTGAGGTTTCCTCAGTTCCCCCATTGAACCTGGCAAAAAGGCTTCAATACCTGATGAATTATCCTCATGGCTGTTTGGAACAGTTAGTTTCAGCCGTTTTTCCCCAATTGTACCTCCCTGGATTGACAGAGCTGACTGCAACAGAACGGGCGAGGATTCAGCGGAACATCAATCAGGGGATCAACACGATTCATGGTTTGCAATTGGGAAATGGTGGATTGCCTTATTGGCCGGGTGGATCTGAAATTAACGACTGGTCAACTTTGTATGCCGGCCACTTTATGATTGAAGCGAAAAATGCCGGATATCAGGTGCCAGCTACTTTTCTCAATTCATGGACCCAATATGTCAATAGGTTAGTGAGAAGCAGTCGTGATCTCAATCTCGCAGAGCAAAGGACACAATCCTACGCACTTTATTTGTTGGCACTAAATGGTTCATCACAAGTGGGAGCAATGAACAGAATGCGGTCTTCCGCGGAATCTATTGACAATATGGCCATTTGGCATCTGGCAGCTGCCTACGATCTTATTGGCAGAAAAGATGCATCAGCTGAATTACTGCAATTGGCCACTGAAACTATTCCTCCTTACCGGGAGCTTTCAGGGACTTTCGGTTCTTCTTTAAGGGATCAGGCCATCATTTTGAGACTGATGCTCCAAATGGGTGAAAATGAAAGTGTGGGACCATTGGCGCGAAGGATATCGGATGAACTCAGTAGAGACAGTTGGCTAAGCACTCAGGAGACAGCTATGGGACTCTTGGCCTTGAGTAAACTGGGAGCTGAATCAGACAGTCAGCAGCCTATGGATTTTACTTTTGATATACAGTCCGGAAACAGTGGAAGGGTCAATACTGATTCCGGAATCTGGCAGTATGAATGGGTGCCGAATAGCGGGGACATTGGAAGCGTTACGATAAAAAACAACAGCGATCAATTGCTTTTTATACAGCTTGTCAATAGAGGAACTCCATTGAGAGATGAAGGCAGCCCATCCTCCTCAAACATTACAATGGAGGTCAGATATCTCGACATGCAGGGTGCTGAGGTCAATCCGTCGGGATTGAAACAGGGTACGGATTTTATAGCCGAAATAAAAGTTCGGAATCCGGGCACGCGCGGCAATTACCGGGAGCTTGTATTGTCCACCGTTTTTCCTTCCTCCTGGGAAATATTAAATGAACGACTGACGGGAGATTTACACAATTTAAGGTCTTCTCCTGTGGATCATCGGGATATAAGAGATGATAGGATTTACACCTATTTTAGCTTGAGTGCCGGAGAGACTAAAGTGTTTCATACCGTCTTGAACGCTTCTTATGCGGGAAAAACCTTTATGCCGCCTTTTGTAGTGGAGGCCATGTACGACAACAGTATTCAGGCCAATACTGCCGGAAGGGAGATAGAGGTTATGAGTAGGGAGTAGGCCTGTCTCGTAAAGACACGGAATGCAATGGAGTGGGATGACGAGAGAGAAAGTAGAAAGTAGAAAGTAGAAAGTAGAAAGTATAAAGCCTGTCTCGTAAGAGCACGGAATGTAATGGAGTGGGATGACGAGATATAAAGTATAAAGTTGGAAAGTGGAGTGGGATGATGAGATAGAAAGTATAAAGT
>RECS01000102.1 GCA_007693915.1 Saprospirales bacterium
GCGTAGGAAATCAAATCAGCCCTTGAATCTGGAATCGAAGGGTGTTTGATTTTAGCCTCAATACTTAGTGGAATGATCTCTTCACAAAAAGCCTTGACTTCTTCCGGTAAAAGGATAAATTCCGAGTATTCTGTTATTTTCTTTTCTCGTAAAAAATGATCACGAATGACGTCAAACGTTCCGGAAATGCCTATTAAATTTAGGTGTTCCATTCCATATGCCTTATCGTAAATCGGTTCAAGCTTATAGTCTAAATAGTTTTCGAGTTTAAGAATGTCTTTCGGAGAAAATATGTTTTTCACAGGGAAGCGGTGCTTTAGTATAGAGACCCCAATATCAATACTTTCAAACCATTCGGCATTTTTATTGTCACAAAAAATAAATTCTACACTGCCACCCCCAATATCCATAAGGAGATCTTTTTTATCAGATAAAAGCCCAGCGGTTTGGACTCCTTTAAATATCAGCCTCGCCTCTTCTAGACCATTGATAACCTGAATTTGGATGCCCATAGATATTGAAACAGCCTCTAAAAAGGAGCGGGAATTTATGGCATTCCTTAGCATAGCTGTTCCAATAGCATATATTTCATTTACCTTATAATTCTTGCAAACTTCACAGAATTCCTTGATAGCATCCAGTCCTCTCTGAAAAGCCTGTGGGCCTATAAAATCGGAGGAGTGTTCTCCAAGCTTAATGAATTTTCGCTCACGATAAATTTCCTTAAAACTATTGTCATTGAGCTCTGCTATTAGCAAGTGGAAAGTATTGGTACCCAGATCAATTACAGCTACAGGCATCGCATATGTTTTTAAAATATGATTTCAAACAGCTAAAAATGTTTATTGGCGCTGTTGCTGAAGTTGATTGAAATAGTTAACTAGTACTTGATTGTAAAATTGATAGCCCGTTTGGCTTAATCTGTGGTAGTAAGCAGGTTCTCTGTCTTTTTCAAAAACAAAATAAGCGCAATCTTCTAAAAAGTAAACATTCGCTTCAGCCAAAATCTCGCCTTCACCCATAAAAATAACCATAGCAGTCGGATCACAATTTGCATCCGGAAAAGCTGTTTCATGTTCAATAAACATTACTGCTTGTCTTACAGCATTAAGTTCACTTTGTGAAAAGCTAATGGGGTAGTCTATAAAAAGGTATTCAATGTTAGTTACGTTATTAAGCAAATGGTTGAATTCATCATTGGACATGCCGGGAGCGACATGAATGTTTTCTTCAACTGTTTCAGGCTGTTCACTTTTTTCACTACCGCCACAGGAGTAAATAAAAAATGAAAGGCTGAGAAGTAGACCTAAGGAAAGAGATTTGTACATAGGGGCTTTTTTTTATTCAATGAGAAAATATTTTAGACAAAGTTACAAATGAAATCCAATACTGGTAGTGAATAGGCTCTGTCTAATGTTTTCTAATCCGACATTTTTACCTCCTGTTGTATCTGTAAGACTCATAACAGTCCTGGAAAACTGCAAATTAAATGACCAATTGTGATGAGGAAAAAAAGAAATGCCTAAAAACCAATTAAAATGGTAATCTCTGAAAGCGGCCATAACTTCACTTTCTGAAAAATCCGGGGCAGGGTCGTAATCAATTAGTTTGATACCTAATAATCTCGCTGGACTTACTCCAAAACTGTATTGCATCTTGTGATAATTAAACCCACTTTTATGTTCTACCTCCCAATCAAGGAAAGATAGGCTTAGTGGTAATTCTATCCATTGTAAATCTATCCCTGCTAAATTTCGTGATGGTAGAAATTTGAACTCTTTAGACAAACCACTTTCTCTGTACAGTAAGCCGAGTTTCCATTTCATAGGTTTTTCTTCAGCGGTATAACTCAAGCTAGCGCTAAAAACAAGTCCTGGTCTATTCAAACCTTGGTCAAGACTGCTTATTTGAGACCAATTTAAACCAGTGGTGATCGAAGCATCAAAAGTTTGTGAAATTAATTTTTCGGTGTAAAACAGGCAGAAAAAAAATAACAAAATAGGGATGGTTTTCTTCAAGCTATTGCAGTTGTATTGTGGCATTTGAAATTACAATTGTTGATTTAACATAAATCTTAAGAAAAATATTTTAATTTAGCTTTTTATAAATGTGGAGGGTGGTTTGGTGAAAAGCAGGACTGGTTTACCCATGCCAAGGTTTACTAAGATAATGGCATTGGCTTTTTTAAATATCAAGGCAGAAATAATATGACTAAAAGAAAACTGACAAGGCTAGAGCAAAAACTCAAAATTAAAGGTGTAAAGGTAGTTTATGCAAAAGGCAATTTTAGTTCAGGTTATTGCAGACTGAGAGAAGAAGGAGTCGCATTGGTCAATAAGTTTTTTGATATAAAGGGCAGGATATTAAGTCTGGAGGAGATATTAAAAGAAATAGAAGAGGAAGAAGAATAGAGTTGAGGTGTAAAACCATTGTGCAGGAATTCACATTATGAATAAAGACTAATTTTTTGATTGTTGTGGATACATTTGAGTTGATTTTTTTAGGTACGGGCACTTCTCAGGGTGTTCCTGTTATAGGCTGTGGATGCAGAGTTTGCAGGTCCCTTGATAGCAGAGATTTGCGATTGAGGACATCAGCAGTATTGAAGATTGGAGGTAAAACGATAGTCTTTGATGTTGGTCCTGATTTTAGACAGCAAATGCTGAGAGAAGAAATCTGCCAAATTGATGCTGTTTTATTCACCCACGAACACAATGATCATGTGATTGGATTGGATGATATTCGACCGTATAATTTTATGAAGAGAGGTGGTATTGATGTTTTTGGAACAAAAAGGGTGCTGAATGAGGTTGAAAAGCGTTTCCCATATGTTTTTGACCCTAATCCTTATCCCGGAGCTCCAAGTGTTAATTCACATATAATTAATGAAGTGGATTCCTTTAATATAAATGGTTTAGATATAAATATCAAGCCATTGCCTGTGTCTCATGGTGGGTGGCCTGTTCTTGGTTTTCGGATTGGTCCAGTAGTTTACATTACTGATGCGAAGATTATAGGTGATGAGGTGATTGAAGCTGCTTCAGGGTGTGAGGTGTTGGTGCTGAATGCACTGCGAAAAAAGGAGCACTATTCTCATCTGAGTCTTTCGGATGCCATCCGTTTATCAGAGAAAATTAGACCTAAGCGTACATTTTTGACCCATATTAGCCATACTATGGGCTTATATGAAGATGTATCCAAAGAATTACCGCTTGGTGTCCATCTTGCCTATGATGGATTGAAGGTGAATAATAGTGAGAAAATTGTTTTACAATAGTAATTACATAAAATCGTTCAGTCTAAGCCGCTGGCTTTTGAATATTGAGTTAAACATGAGAATAATACTTCAAAAATGGGTTTTGGTTGTTGGTCTTCTGTCTTATTTAGGCATACAGGAGGGATTTTCTCAACAACTATCCCATTTCAGCCTATCAACTATTAGTAAGTATCAATTCAATCCAGCTATTTCTGTTTTTGATAACACTATGGTAATTACCGGTGTTCACAGAAATCAATGGACCAATATTGCCGGATCGCCTACTTCCCAATTAGTCACTGCTTATTTGCCTTTGGATTATGGTATCTCGGCAGGGGGATTTCAATTGACTACCGATGCAATCGGTGCAGAAAACAGCCTTTCCTTAGCAATTACATATGCGCGAATGTTTAATTTTGAATGGGGTAGAGCATCGATTGGACTTTTAGGTGGTCTCGACCAAAAGGGGATTGATCAGTCCGCACTTCGTACTCCTGGAGGTTTTTATGGTGAGAATGAAATTAACCACCGGGATCCGTTACTTGATAACAGGAATATCAGTTCATGGGTTCCTGTTTTTGGAGTTTCTGCCTGGGCTACTTTTAGGGGGTTTGAAGGAGGAATTTCTGTTCGACAATTGACCCCTATTGCACACTTTCAGAATGAGGATATAGCGTATCAGCCAAAAGGAGAATTTTCTTTATTTCTAGATTATTTTATGGTACTCGATGATGGGATATTTATTATTCCTTCAATACATGTTTATAGTGATTTACGGGAAGTCCAGACTTTTATTCACGCATTGGCTGGGTTTAGAAATCAATATTTTGCCGGGATAGGAATTAGAGGGTTTAGCCCAAATAGTCTGGACGCGGTTGCATTGACAGCAGGTGTTAGGCTAAATGATCGTTTTGTTTTTTATTACAACTACGATATTGGTTTGTCTGATATTTATCAGGCTGCTGGTGCAACACATGAGATAATGCTTGTTTACAGGATGCCTGAGTGGAGATCTGATAGAACACCCCCACCGGTGATTTATAATCCCCGATTTCTAGAATAAAAAAAATAGATAAAACTTCAAAGGATTTGTTGTTTGAGAGAGGCGACATTTAACCAACAGAACTGTTTAATTGTTAATTTTTTCTTTAATTCCCATTAATTAAAAAAGAAATTGCTATTTTCGCATATCAGATATAAATCTAGTGAGGTTTGTAAAGAAAATCAAAGGCTTTATGAAGTCTTAAAGTTTTCATAAAAAAAAAGCATTAGTTGTCGATGAGTTCTTTCGCTCTCTATATTTACAAATCTGTTAGATGATTGAATCTTAAAAACTAATCAGAAGGAAAACTATCAAAAAGGTATGAATCGATTTATTATTTATTTAGGCGTTGCACTTTTCGGAATCTTGTTCGCGGGTTGTGGTTCCAGCTTTGACGGGCAATTACGAGGTGTAGAAGACAGACCAACTTGGAGAGGTATTAATCCTTATGGGATGGTTTATATTCCATCAGGATCACTCCACATTGGAGCTTCAGATGAAGATATTTTTAATTCCTACATTCAACGGGCAAGAACAGTTTCAATTCCAGGTTTTTATATGGATGATACTGAGATAACCAATAATGAATACAGGCAATTTGTTTATTGGGTTAGGGACTCCATTGCTCACACACTTCTAGACAATTTCTATGTTGACGAAAGGGGTGAAGAGAGAATTGATTGGGAGTTTGAAATATTTTGGGATGATGAAATGTTAGAGCCTATGTTTGTTCCAGCTCATATGACAGTTAACAGAAGAAAAGCCTACGATGTTTCTATGTTTAATTATGAATACAGATGGGTGGATTGGCAGCGTGCTGCACATGATAGAAATGCTACAATTAATGATCTTGTAAATATTGAGTCTATAAATATTTATCCCGATACCTTGGTTTGGATAAGGGATTTCGCTTATTCATATAATGAGCCATTGACTAGGAATTATTTTTCACACCCTGCTTTTGATGATTACCCTGTAGTTGGAGTTAGTTGGAAAATGGCAAAGGCTTTTTCTCATTGGAGAACTTTGTTGTGGGATGCTTTTAGGCCGGATGAGCCCAACTCTGAAGACTTTAGACTGCCGACTGAGTTTGAGTGGGAATATGCAGCAAGAGGTGGAAGAGATTTAGCTCCATTCCCTTGGGGTGCTTACAGTTTAAGAAACTCTAAAGGATGTTTGATGGGGAATTTTAAACCAGGAAGAGGAAATTATATAGAAGATGGTGGAATGTATACAGTTAATGCATATATGTATTTTCCCAATGATTATGGTCTGTATAATATGGCAGGAAACGTAGCAGAGTGGACTGAGTCTGCATTTGATGAAAATGCATATGCCTTTATCCATGACTTGAGTCCGGATATTAAGTATGATGCACAACCTGACGACCCAGATGCCTTCAAGCGAAAGGTAGTAAGAGGTGGTTCCTGGAAAGATATTGGATATTACCTCCAGACTGGTACAAGGTCATGGGAGTATCAAGATACTACTAAGTCTTATATTGGATTTAGAAATGTATTGACTTTCTTAGGAAGGTCAATTGATGACCTTTAATATTTGTTTATTAGTAACCTCTAGTTTTAAGTAAGTATTAATATTCTTTTATAAAATAATATACTTCCACAAGTGCTTTTATGTGTATATTAGTGCTAAGTTTTGTGGTAGAACAAAATTAACTTATTTCTTAATCTTAATCAAAATTTTTTTCAGATGGCATTTTATAAGTCAAATTGGTTTAAGTACGTTAAAAACCTTGCAATTGGAGTTGGTGCAGCAGCAGTAATGCTTGGAGCCCTTTATAAGATCATGGCATGGCCCGGTGGTGACCTCATGCTTACTATAGGTCTTTCTGTTGAAGCTGCAATCTTTTTATTTTTAGGAATACTTCCTCCCCAGAAAGATTATTACTGGGAGAAGCTTTATCCTGGCTTAGATAATTACCATTCTAATCTTGCACCATTAATTCAATCTTCTGCAGGCGGTAGAGCAATAGATGGTGAAGTTGTTGAAAAGCAATTAGGTGGAATGTTGGGAGAACTTGAATCTATTTCAAAAAATATGGGTTCACTCAAGGCACTACAAGAGGTTGACTTCTCAAAGACTAAAGACCAAATTAAGTCAATGAGCAATTTCTATGACAAGATGAATGAAGCGATGATGAATATTGCTGAAACTGCTGAAGACACTAAAGCTTACAAAGAACAATTAGCCGCAATAAATAAGAATTTAGGTTCTTTGAACGGTGTATATGGTAATATTCTTAGTGCAATGGGAGGACCGAGATAATCTAGTTCGGTTCTTTTATTTTCTAGAGTGTATTCCACACTTTAGTTTGAATTCTATTTATCGCTAATAAAAAAAAATAAAAAATGTCAATACCAAAGGAACCGCGGCAGTTAATGATCACCATTATGTATTTGGTCTTAACTGCTATGTTGGCACTAAACGTGTCTGCGGAAGTTTTTAATGCATTCAAATTGGTTGATGAATCCCTAGTTGATTCAAATGCTAAATTGTATGCAGATAACCAAAGAATGCCCGATGCTATTGCTACCGGCGCATTAAGAGATCCGGAAAACTTCCAAATTTATGCTGACCTTGCTCCTCAAGTCAGAGAAAAAGCTGATGGACTAGTAAATTACCTTGAGGAATTAATTGAGGAAATGATAGAAGAAGCCGGAGGTTGGGTAGATCGAAATGGAAAAAGAGAAATTAATAATCCTAAACATACCGATGCTGCTTCACGTGTTCTTGTCACTGGAGAAAAAGGGGCTGATCTTCTTCAAACTCTTGTAAAGGCTCAGGATGAATTTCTAGCTTTTATTCCAGAGAATGATCTTGTAAGATTTTCATCTGATGCTATTGCTATTTCTGTTGATCCTGATGCGTACAAGGACGCTGAAACTCCAAGAGAAAGTTGGGAAGACTTTATGTTTAGTAGAATGCCGTTACAGGCAGTACTTCCTATCTTTAGAAAATTCATCAATGATGTCAGACTTACCGAAAATAATATACTATCTTTTTTTATGCAAAGGGTTGGTGGTGATGATATTATCTTTGATGATTTTAGAGTAGTTGCTGCGCCTTCTAGTTCCTATATTATTCGGGGTGAAACTTATGAAGCTGACCTATTTTTGAGTGCAGCTTCAACCAGCGTGGATAATATGGAAATATTTGTAAATGGGAATCGAATCCCTATTGATGATGGCGTTGGGAGATTTAGAGTTACACCTACCAATATTGGGGCAAATCGTTATACTGCCGAAATTAGATTGACTAACCCGGCTACCGGTAATGTTGATACTTACACCCAAACTTTCGAATATGAAGTGGGTTTAAGATCCGCAAACGTTGCTGCAGAAATGATGAATGTTTTCTATATTGGAGTTGATAATCCTGTTTCCATTTCAGCTGCCGGTATTCCAACCGCGCAATTGAATGTTCAGGGTGAAGGAGCCGGGATTACAATGACTCCAATCGATGGAAATATTAGCCGACAAATGGTAAGAGTTACTCAGCCAGGTGAAGCTAAGATTATTCTATCAGGTGGTGGTTTGGAAAGAACAGAGTTCAACTTCCGTGTAAGAAGAATCCCTGATCCTGTTGCTCGATTAGGTACTGAAAGTGGTGGAGGTATGGGTGATGGCCAATTCAAAGCTCAAAGAGGTGTTATCGCTCACCTGGAAAACTTTGATTTTGATGCAAGGTGTGAAATCGCAGGTTTTCAATTGGTACGTGTGGCGAGAAGGCAGGATCCTGAAATTGTTCAAAATGCAGGAGGTTCCTTTGATGGTGAAGCTAGACGTTTAATTGATCAAGCTTCTCCCGGTGATAGGTATTTCTTCGAAAATGTTAGAGCTAGGTGTCCAGGGGATACCGCACCAAGACGTATCAATGATATGGTTTGGAATATCAGATAAAAAATAAATCTTATGTATTACAACTTTCTTCGTTTATCAATTTTTGTTTTCTTCTTAGGTTCGGTTATGACCTCCTATGGTCAAACTCCCGGAGGTATTATTACAGAGTCATCTGTTCCTGATGAAGAGGTTTTTCTTGATGGTGTTGTAGAACGTACAACTGTTCATGAAAAAAGGGTTCTTGATTATGCTCCTATGCGAGAAGCAGATGTTCCATGGGAAAGGATGATTTGGCGTGTTTTAGATGTTAGAGAAAAAGTCAATGCGCCATTTATCAATCCATTAAGACCTTTTGCCTCAATATTAATTGATGGGGTACAAAATGGGGAACTTACTGTTTTTAACAGAGATGATTTTTTAGATCAAATGACTCCTGATGATGTTACTGCTCTGTTGTTTCGGGTAGATACCAATAGAATTATCGACCCTATTACTTATGAAGAGGAAATTGTAATTACTCAAAGTAATATAGATCCTTTGAATATTCAGCGTTTCAGAATCAAAGAAGTTTGGTTTTTTAATAATAAATATTCAAGGTTAGATGTAAGAATACTTGGCATAAGCCCTCTTTTAGATGTGTTTGATGATGAAACAGGTATTTTTAGATATGAATTACCACTTTTTTGGATCTATTATCCTCAAGCAAGGGCATTGTTCGCTAGAGAAGGTGTGTTTGTAACTGGTAATGACGCCGCACCTATGACATGGTATGATTTATTGGAAATGCGAAGGTTTTCGAGCTATATTTTTAAAGCCTCGAATGTTTATGATGAACGTTTGAGTACTTTTTATGAAGAGCGAATGGATCAGTTATTTGAATCCCATCGAATTGAAGATGAATTATTTAATCTTGAACAAGATTTTTGGTCATATTAATTGATAAAAAAAAGCCCGCAATTGCGGGCTTTTTTTTATGCTCTAATCTTCATCATCTAAATTATCCAACATTCCTGCGAGTGGGTCTTTAAACATTATTCTCCCTGCAATTATTTCTTTACTTATTTGTTCGAATTCTGTCAAAGCATGTAAAGTTAATTCTTTAATAAAAGGTATGTCCTTTGCATCAAAATTGTGATACTCAACAAATTCATTTAAACCTTTTACAGATTTAAGCTTATCCACTCTAAGCTTGTCTGGTTCATCATTTTTTAACTCAAGTGAATTACCCGTTTCAAACCATGACTTTATAGATGTGTATAACTCTTGATAATTTAGAGGTATTTTTTTATTTGGATTAGGAAAATACTCAAGGTACAATTCTTTTACAGCTTCACTCATAATATTTAATGCTACTTCATGTGGTCCTAGGTTCTCTCCCTCATAAAGCAGTTCAACTTTTCCTGTAATTGCAGGAATTATCGACCAGAAATCGCTGAATCGAATGCTTGTTGTAGCTTCATTATTTAGTAATAATCTTCTCTCTGCTGCACCAAAAATAAGTTCTCTGGATGCGATAGTCATACGAGCTGAAACACCGGAAGACTCATCTATGAATTCTGATTCTCTTGCATTAAATGCGATATACTCTAACAAATCCTCTGCTAATTCCGGTATGTAAATTTTTGATAAAAGATCAGAGTCAATTTTGGCTTCATTTTTTGTAATCATTTTTGATATTTCAATCTCATGGGGGTAGTGGGTAGTGATTTGGCTTTCTATTCGGTCCTTTAATGGTGTAATGATACTTCCTCTGTTGGTATAATCTTCAGGATTAGCTGTGAAGATAAAAAGAATATCAAGTGGAAGTCTTAATTTAAAACCCCTTATCTGTATGTCACCCTCCTCTAAAATGTTAAACAGTGCGACCTGTATTCTTGGTTGAAGATCGGGTAATTCATTCAAAACAAATATTGATCTGTGAGACCTGGGGACTAAACCAAAATGAATAGCTTGCTCATCAGAATAGGAAAGTTTTAGATTGACTGCTTTGATGGGGTCCAAATCCCCAATTAAGTCTGATACACTTACATCAGGTGTTGCTAATTTCTCTACGTAACGATCTTCAGCACTTATCCAATCAATCAAACAGTTATCTCCGTGTTCCGCAATCATTTTTTTTCCATAATATGAAATTGGATTTAAGGGATTATCATTAATCTCTGATCCTTTAATTATAGGGATTTCATTATCTAACAGTCGAACGATATTTCTAGCGACACGGGTTTTTGCTTGACCTCTTAAGCCCAATAATAGGAAATTATGCTTTGCTAAAAGTGCTTTTTCTATATCGGGAATAACCGTTTCATCATATCCGAAAATGTCATAAAAAACATTGGTTTTGTTTTTTATATGGTGTATCAGATTGTCCTTTATTTCCTGTTTGATGCTTTTGGGTGCATAATTTTGAGATTTTAACTCACCTAAAGTAGTTGCTTTTTTTTGAGTCATTATTTATTCTTGTAGTTTTTAAAAATAAATTCACCTAGTTGGTCAAGAGAACTGTAAAATGCTTTTCCACCATTGGCTTTGGTAAACTGATCCACGAAATTAACCAACCAGGGGTCTGTCGCAATCATGAATGTTGTAATTGGAATATTTAGTTTTTTGCACCTATGAGCTAGTGCTAATGTTCGAGTCAATATTTTTTTATCCAACCCAAAACTGTTTTTGTAATAATTCCTGCCTTGTTTTATACAAGTTGGTTTCCCATCGGTAATCATCATTATTTGCTTATTTGGATTTTTCTTTTTTCTGAGAATATCCATTGCTAATTCCAGTCCTGCAACTGTATTCGTATGGTATGGGCCAACCTGGAGGTAGGGGAGGTCTGCAACTTCAATTTTCCACGCATCGTTACCAAAAACAATTACATCCAATGTATCTTTTGGGTATCTTGTGGTTATCCATTCTGAAAGAGCCATGGCTACTTTTCTGGCAGGAGTTATTCTGTCCTCTCCGTATAGTATCATACTGTGACTTATATCTATCATTAAAACTGTACTGGCCCTAGTTTGGTAATAAGTTTCTTTAACCTTGAGGTCCTCATGTCGTAATTGAATATTCTCAAAACCTGTTCTTGCTACTGCATTTTTTAATGATTCATTGAGGGCTATTTTTTCTAAGGGGTCACCGAATTCGTAATCCCTGAGATCACTCGTATCCTCGTCCCCTTTTCCTGAAAAGTTGGTTTGATGATTACCTCTACCGGTTTTTGCCAAATCATCAAATATGTCCTCTAAGGCTGTTCTTCTTAGATGGATTTCCATTTTAGCCGATAGATCAAAGACTGGACCCGATTGATTGTTGTCAGTCTTAATTAAGCCTTTTTCCAATAGATCGTCAATAAAGTCTGCCATACCATATTCCTCATCGGTAAAGTGGTATTGACGATCAAGTTCTGTCATCCAACTGAGAGCCTCTGAGACATTTCCGGCAGTGTACATGAGAAGTTGTCTAAATATCTCCAAAAGCTCCTCAAATCTGTTTTTGTTGGTATTACCCGGTGTCCACTTAGTAAACTTCCACCCACGCATGTTCTTTTTTTTATAAATACATTAGACATCCCTAACAGCTCAGCTGCCAAATTTGTTACATGCCTGTGTAAAAACTATCCGTACCGTTTTATTGCTTTACCTTAATTCAAATTGGGTTTGACCTGATAGGTAACCCTTGTTGTAGATATAAACCTGATAAGTGCCCGAGGTGAAGTTGATATTTGGCGACCATCGAACACATACATTTTGAGGTTCCTGATCATAGGCTACAGTTTTCATTTGTGTAAATCTGACTTGTGTAGCACTGGAAAGATCCCCTATTACTCCGGAGCCAAGACTCTCAATGGCAAGTGTTTCTCCTCCCGGATTAACCACCCGGATAAAAAATGCCTCATCTCCGAATTCAACCAATTCATTGGGTGTAGTGTCAAAACAAATTCGCAATGCATCCACGTTTCTCGCACTCCTCCTCCTCCTTTCTCTACCTCCATCCGTAATCCTGAACGCTTCTATCTCAATATTATCCACCTCAATCACAGAGGCTCTATCAACTTTTTTTCCAAGGGTTTTTAATTCATCATCCATCAATTCTCTTTCCTGCATTAATTGCTGCTGTACAGCCATCAATTCATCAGTTGCTTTCCTTTCACTTGCTATTTCCTCAGTCAATTGCTTCTTTTCTGATTGAAGTCTGAACCGGTCTTCTTGCAGTGCTATATTTTCCTGTGTCAATTCGTCTATTTTTGAGATATATTCATCTACCTTTTCACGCAGGGAATTTAATTCACGCCTTGCGTCCTCAAATTCCCTATTTTCATATATTAGATTGGAAATCCTATTGCGCTGCCTAGTCAATTCCTCTTTTTGCTGATCAATCATACTATTCAGCTCCTCGTTGTCTGTTCGCATGTCGTCTAATTCTGCTAGAGCTTCATAATACTCTCTTTCCAATTCACTTTGCAATTGCTGTATTTCAGACAAGTCCCTTTGTTGTTCTCTTATTTCCTGATCTTTAGACGCCCGATCAAATAAAAGAACCCCATTAATTAAAAGCAAAATAAGTATGACAACTATTGCGATAACCGATAAATTTCTTTTTGACTTGGATTGTGCCATAATTCGTTAATTTAAAAATGAAATCTACAAAAAAACTCCCTGTAAAGTTAAAACTTTCCATTCACTTGGAGTAAATTTGACTTTTAGGTTTTTTAAACGACCAATTTTAATCAGGTGGATTTGATGAGGAAGGCAAAAAACTATCACAAATATAATGCAATAGAACATGATCAATAACGTCCGACTTGAAAAAGTATTATTTCTCGACATTGAGACGGTTGCTGCGAGTAAATCTTATAGCAATTTAGATGACGATTTCAAAAAATTTTGGGATAAAAAAGCTTTGCGTTTTCAACGGAATCAACTGGAATTGAGTACGGCCGATTTGTACGAACAAAAAGCCGGTATTTTTTCTGAATTTGGTAAAATTGTCTGTGTGTCAGTCGGTTATTTTTCTGAATGGAGAGTGAAACAAAGAGAATTTAGGGTAAAATCTTTTTACGGTGATGATGAAAAAATATTGCTGGAAGAATTCTCAGAGCTGATGCAAAACTATTTTTGTCATCCGGAATCAGATTTCATTTGTGGACACAATGTTAGAGAGTTTGACATTCCCTATATAGGTAGACGCATGATGGTGAATCATGTCAAAATTCCACCATTGATTAACATACCAGGCAAGAAGCCTTGGGAGGTAAAATACCTACTTGATACTATGGAACTATGGAAATTTGGTGACTATAAAGCATATACCTCTCTCGCTTTGTTAGCCAAATTATTTGGTGTACCAACCCCTAAGGATGATATTGACGGCAGTATGGTAAATCAAACCTATTGGGAGGGTAATCAATTAGAGAGAATTGTAAAATACTGCGAAAAAGATGTAGTGGCAACTGCCAGTGTTTTTCTCGCTATGAGAGGTGAGAAGATTTTGAATGAAAATGAAATCCTTAGTGCTTAAAAACCTTCCAGTAAAAGGATAAAGCCCCTCAAAAAGGTGATTATGGCCAAGTTGCATAAAAGCAAAAGAAGAATCCAAATTATAGCGTAGCTCAAATTGTATTTAGTTCCGCCAAAACCAGTACTTTTGCATCTTCAAATCTAAATAATTATGCTGAATAGTCACTTACTTGCTCCTTCATTGCTTGCGGCAGATTTTTCCCGATTGGGTGAGGAAATCAAAATGTTTGACAAGAGTGAAGCAGATTGGCTTCATCTCGATGTTATGGACGGTCGGTTTGTACCCAATATCTCCTATGGACAGATGATCGTTGAAATGGCGGCTACTTTAACGAATAAACCGCTTGATGTTCACCTCATGATTGTTGAGCCTGAAAAGTACATAGAACAATTTGTTAAAGCTGGTGCCTCTGTGGTAACTGTTCATGTTGAAACTTGCCCACATTTGCACAGGACCATTCAACAAATTAAAGATACAGGGGCAAAAGCTGGAGTTGCTTTGAACCCTTCTACACCAGTTTCTTCTCTAGAGGATGTATTGGAGGATATTGACCTTGCATTAGTCATGTCAGTCAACCCCGGATTTGGTGGACAAAAGTTTATTTACCGAGCTATTCCAAAAATTAAAGCGCTTTCAAAAATGATCGAAGAACGGAATCTAAATGCTGTAATTGAGGTAGATGGTGGTGTAGGATTGCAAAATGCATCTGCAATTCTCGAGGCTGGTGCAAGAGTTCTTGTAGCCGGCAGTAGTGTGTTCAAATCAGAAGATCCGTTGAAGACAATAAAGCGGTTTAAGGAAATAGGAAGTTTAAATTAAAGTATTACGGCTGATGGTAATTTGTTCTCCTAAATTATTGGGTATATAAAATTCTAAATCCTTAATATGAGTTACCTTTTAGCATTTGATGGTGCGGTATGGTTTCTAGAGTAGCTCATTTATTAAAAATGAGGTAATTTTGAGTTTATTTTTAGCAGGCAAGTTTAGATTAAAGTTTGACGTTTAGTTTTTTCGAGCCATTATTTCCTTTGTGATGATAAAAAAATATTTGGGTTAATGAGATTTTACTTTGGGGTAGTATTTACATCACTATTGTTTTTTTTAATTGGCAATATTTCCGAGGCTCAGACAGGTACATTGTCTGGAATAGTAGTTGATGAATTAACTGGTGCTGCTGTAGA
This sequence comes from Saprospirales bacterium, assembly GCA_007693915.1. Classification (GTDB taxonomy): domain Bacteria; phylum Bacteroidota; class Bacteroidia; order Chitinophagales; family Saprospiraceae; genus PWJY01. The sequence goes on from RECS01000102.1 coordinate 14,851, forward strand.
CCTGGCAATTCTTCAGATAGAAGAAACTAATGTTTTTGCTGAATCCGCTGATGAGGGTAGCTTTGAAATGGAAGTACCGGCTAAGGTGTCACTTCAATTAAGGGTGAGTAGAATCGGATATAATTCTTTAATAAAATCCCTCCCTGAATTTGAGATCGGAGAAAACCGAACAGTGGTTATTTACCTTGTACCTGTGGATGCTGATCTGGAAGTTATTGTGCGATCGGGTAGGATTGAAGAGGTTACAATGATACGGGAACGGGCAGAAGAATTACGGATGATTCCTTCAGTGTCAGGAAACTTTGAAAGCCTCCTCTCAGGTATTGCATTGGGTACTTATGGAGGTACAGGAGGTGAGTTGAGTAGTCAGTACATTGTTAGAGGTGGAAATTACGATGAGAACCTCGTCTATGTCAACGACTTTGAAATTTACCGACCCCAACTAATTAGTACCTCGCAGCAAGAAGGACTAAGCTTTCCCAATATCAATTTGATCAGAGATATTTCCTTTAGTTCCGGAGGCTTTCTTCCCAGATATGGAGACAAAATGTCTTCAGTGCTGGATATTCGATATAAGGTTCCAACCGAGTTCAGACTTGGACTTGAAGCGAGTATGCTCGGTGGTGGGATCCATATGGAAGGAAGTACGTGGATGGGTGATCATGGTCAAAACAAACTGAGGTATCTGGCAGGGTTTAGGTATAAAACAACTCGTTACCTTTTGGGTACACTTGACGTTACCGGTGAATATTCACCTGACTTTTATGACTTTCAGGCATATGTGACTTACGACTTTAATCCATCACTTCAGTTAGGGTTAATTGGAAACTACAATAGAAGTATTTACACTTTTATTCCTGAGGAGCGAACTACAGCCTCGGGGCTGGTGGATTTTGCATTGCAGTTGTCATCTGTTTTTGAGGGTAGCGAATTAGATGATTTTGAAAACTTTATGGGTGGAGCCTCCTTGACCTGGGTGCCTGAAAGAGATGAGAATCCCCTTTATTTGAAATTTTTGACAAGTGCTTTTCAAAGTGATGAGAATGAAACAACGGATATATTGGGTTTCTATCGCTTGGCTCAAATTGATACAGATATTGGAAGTGATAATCTGGGAGAAGAAATTGCCATCCTTGGAACGGGTACGCAACATAAATACAAAAGGAATTTTCTGACCTTGCGTGTGATGAATCTAAAACACAGAGGTGGTATTGAATTCAATCAGCTCGGGGGAGAAAATAGAAGTTCATCAAATTTTGTTGAATGGGGAACTGGCTATAAAAGGGAGTATTTTAACGATTGGATCAACGAGTGGGAACGTCTAGACTCAGCTGGTTATTCAATACCCTATGATGGAAATGATGTCACTTTGTTCTCTGTATTGAAAACAGAAAACTCTGAATATTCCAATCGCTTTGATGGATTTGTTCAAAATACTTACACACTTGTAGATCACGGAAGCAGAGAGTGGCAAATTGCCGGAGGGGTTCGCTTTAATTATTGGGACCTCAATAACGAATTGGTAATTTCTCCACGCCTTAGTACGAGTCTGAAACCTCTGGACTGGGCTCGCGATATGTCTTTCAGACTGAGTGCAGGGTTTTACGCTCAACCCCCGTTCTACAGGGAGTTAAGGCGGCCTGACGGGACTTTAAATTTTGACCTCAAAGCGCAGCAATCCTTCCATCTGGTTGGTGGATTTACCTGGGATTTTGGAGAAAGTACAGGGACAAGGCGAAAATATCGGTGGATAACTGAACTCTACTACAAGAACCTCTGGAATCTGGTCAGTTATGAGTTAGATAATGTAAAAATACAGTATTCTGGCGAAAACGATGCTACCGGTTATGTTTTTGGGATAGATACCAGATTGAATGGAGAATTTGTTCCCGGAGCTGAAAGCTGGATTAATTTATCCATTTTATCAGCTAGAGAAAAACTGGATGGTATAACGCACCTTAAAAGGGAACTTGGGGAACCCGAAGCTCAAAAAGTAAGCAACGTTCCACGACCATCGGATCAGTTGGTTACAGTTTCTATTTTTTTTCAGGATTATCTGCCACATAATGAAAATTTTAAAATGCACCTCAATCTTGAATTTGGAACCGGGCTTCCATTTGGGCTTCGTGATAACAATAGGGTTTTTAGAAATACTTACAGATACCCACCCTATCATCGGGTGGATATTGGTTTTTCTTATTTACTGTGGGATCAAAAAAACACAGACAGTCGCCCGAACAGTATTTTTAGGTCGACTCGTAGGGTTTGGGCTAGTTTAGAGGTATTTAATCTTATGCAGGTTCAAAATGAAGCGAGTAAAACTTGGGTGAAGACAATTTTTCAGACACAATATGCAATACCTAACTATTTGACAAGCAGACGAATAAATTTAAGGTTTCAGATTGACATTTAATGCGGTCAGGTTTTTCCTATTGCTTTTTTTTTACAAACCTTATATTTGCACCTTTAATCACCTTATAAATTGTTCTCTTGAGTAAGTCTCTTGTGATTATTCCAACATACAATGAAAGTGAAAACATCACTAAGGTGATATCTTCGGCTCTGAATGCAGGACCGGAATTTCATTTGTTGATTGTGGATGATAATTCACCTGATGGGACTGCCCAAATAGTTAAAGAAATGTCCTCTTCAATCGAGGGTAGAATTTTTTTGCTTGAGCGAGAAGGTAAACAAGGTCTAGGCACTGCTTATATTGCCGGTTTTAAGTGGGGCTTAAATAGAGGCTACGACTATATTTTTGAAATGGATGCCGACTTTTCACACAATCCACTTGATTTGCCCAGGCTGTTAAATGAAGTAAAATCAGGAGGAGCTGATCTTGCTATCGGTTCTCGATATGTAAAAGGTGGCGATATTGAAAACTGGCCATTCATTAGACTTTTCCTGTCCTATGGTGCTTCACTTTACGTAAGGATGATTACCTGGATGCCCATCAAAGATCCAACTGCCGGCTTTAAGTGCTATCGCGCAGACGTACTTAGGGCTATTGATCTGGATCAAGTCAGGTTCATTGGTTATGCATTTCAGATTGAAATGAAGTATAAAGCCTGGTGCAAGGGATTTAAGGTCAAGGAAATCCCCGTTACTTTCACAGATAGAATAGAAGGGTCATCTAAAATGAGTAAAGCCATAGTTCGAGAAGCGATATTTGGAGTGCTTAATCTCAGATGGCGGAGACTTAGGGGTGATTTTTAGTGTAGACTCATTTTTAGAATAGAAAAGGTCTTAATCCAAGAAGTGGAAGTTTCAATTAAAGATCTAAGTCGTAAGTAGAATTTTCCTCTTTTGAAACATTAAGGAATAAGGTGCAAGAAGAAGATTAAGAAAGAACCTCCCGCCAATCTTAATACTTTTCCTAAACTTAATTTCTTGTGGTTGGTCCATTATTTAAAACTTAGAGCTATACCGTTAAAATCCGAATAAAAATCAAACTTTTTCATTTTGTCATTTTTATTTCCTAAATCCGTTTTCGTTTACCCTTACCTATGCCCGGTCGAGTTGGTGAATTCGGTGATATATCTTTTTAAAATAGGGTTTTGAAAGCCACAGATCCATGAATAATCCTCCCCCGAATTAAACAGTATATTACCACCGTAGTCTCTGTTTTTACATTTTTCCTCCACTTCTTCCCACCGAATTACCACCTTGGCACCAATTCTAATTTCATCAGGGTTGGTTTTACCTAATCGAGGTACATTACCATGTTGTGTTTGGCATTGAAATATTTCATAAAATTTATATCACATATTTAAATAATGTGTAAATAGTTGGTTATATTTGCGCGGCATCTTTCAGATGTTAAATCTTCCACAGACAGTATCTTTTTTTTACTAGGCTTGAGTTACTATACAAACTCCGTGCCTGTTTCATTTATATAATCAAAAAAACTTTAATATGTAACTATTTTGCTTACATAAGTGCTTTTTTCATTTTTTTTCACCCCAATAGCTGCAGATTTGGAAAAATTTTGGGGGAATTTGTGGTAAGATGTGGGAACTTGTATTACATTTGAATCATAATTGAAAGACAAAGTGGGAAATGCCATATTTTGGTGAATACGAATGTAAGCTCGACTCAAAAGGGCGATTGCGGCTTCCATCTCAGCTGATCAGGCAGATGGAGGGGAAGGGTACTTATGACTTTGTTGTTCATAGGGGGTTTGAGAAATGTCTCATGCTCTACGAAAAATCAACCTGGGATAAAATTGTGAAGGAGGTTGAAAATTTGAATGTCTATAATAAAAAGGAGCGCCAGTTTCTCAGGTATTTTTTCAGAGGGGCTACATTGATCTCTCTGGATAGTGCTGATCGGATTCTTTTATCGAAAAGACAGCTTGAAGCTGCTGGAATAGAGGGAGAAGTAATTCTTTCTCCGCTCAATGACAGAGTTGAAATCTGGTCTCCTGAAAATTATAATAAGATGCTGGCTAATGAGCCGGATGATCTATCGGATTTGGCTGAGGAAGTTCTCGGTCGCCCGAGTTTTGAAACAGATGAAAATGAGTGACGGATATCACGAGCCGGTTTTGCTGGTAGAATGTATTGAAGCCCTTGATATTGATCCAGCCGGAATATATGTAGATCTGACTTTTGGTGGTGGGGGACACAGTAGGGCTATTCTTGAAAAATTGGATGAGAAAGGACGATTGTTTGGGTTTGATCAGGATGAAAATGCAGTCAGCAATACTATAGATGATGCGAGATTCAGTCTGATGCCTGCCAACTTTAGATTTTTTGGTAGGTTTCTAAGATTTCTGGAACTGGAAAAAGTAGACGGAATTCTTGCTGATCTTGGGGTTTCCTCCCATCAGATTGATGTGCCCGAAAGGGGTTTTTCATATCGGTTTGATGGACCATTGGATATGAGAATGAACAATGAGTTAAAAGTGGATGCTCGACAGGTTTTGATGGAAAAAGACGCCTTCGGATTGCAAAGGATTTTTGGTCGATATGGAGAAATTCGAAATTCAAGAACCCTTGCAGAGTGGATAGTAAAAAACCGAAAGCCACATTTATTAAATTCAAGTGGCGATCTGGTGAAGTTGGTAGAGCCGATTATAAGAGGAGATAGGAAGAGGTATTTGTCACAATTGTTTCAAGCATTGAGAATAGAGGTCAACCAGGAGATGGATGCCCTCGAAGAAATGCTCTCTCAGATTGAGGCGCATTTGAAGCCCGGTGGAAGGGCAGTGATCATGAGTTATCACTCTTTAGAAGATAGGATGGTGAAGAACCTTTTTAGAGCGGGGAATGTAAAGGGTGAGTTAAATAAAAACGCATTTGGGGTTGTACAGACTCCTTTTAAAATAATTAGTAAGAAACCAATAATACCTTCGGCTGAGGAGATCAGGAGAAATCCCAGGTCAAGGAGTGCTAAACTAAGAATCGCAGAAAGAATATGAGACCAGATAATGTAACAACGACGATGGACGAAAAAGTCCAAGAAACCGGAAAGACCGGCTTCCAATGGGAAGATCCACGGTCCTGGTTTGCTCGTTTGCCCCTTGTTTATCTTTTTATGTTCCTTGTTGCGGTGTATATCTTTTCTGCCCATAGAGCAGAGAATAAAGTACGCGAAATTCAGAATCTTCAGGCGGGTTTAACCGAGCTGAAGTGGGAATATACCTCATTAAATTCAAATTGGATTTATTCTTCTACTCGTTCTCAGGTTGCTGAAAAAGTAGCACCTCTTGAGCTAAAGTGGACGTCGAGGGCGCCGATTCTGATAGAAGCAACAAAAAGGAGCAATTAAAATGAAAGCAAGAAGAGTTTTATTAGTCAGGGTTTACTTAGTAGCAGGAGGGTTCCTGCTATTTGCCCTTGCTATACTTTTCCAGCTTTTTAAAATTGCTTTCATAGAAGGAGATCATTGGAGGGGACAATCGGAGCGCTTGTATCTTGATAAAATTGAGCAAGTAGGTGAAAGGGGTGATATCCTGAGTGCAAACGGATTTCCTCTAGCGACTTCTGTGAGCTTCTTTGATATCCGCATGGATCTGAATACTCAGGCCATGACGAATCAGTTATTTAATGCCCATGTAGATTCGCTTGCCTGGTATCTGGCGAAGTATATTGATCCATCAAGGAGTCCTTTGCAGATTAAAAATCACCTGATTGAAAGAAGAAGGGCAGGGGACAGGTATTTGCTGTTGAAGCGAAATGCCACTTTTGAAGAAATGAACCTGATGAGGACATTTCCAATCTTAAGATGGGGGAAATACAGAGGAGGTCTAATAGTTGAAAGAAAAAGCAGGCGTGTGAAGCCGTTTAATTCATTAGCTTCGCGTACAATAGGATTAGACAGAGATAATGCTGCGAATGTAGGTATCGAAGCGACATTTGATCAATACCTACAAGGAGAAAGTGGCGAGCGATTGGTAAAAAGAGTATCCGGATCCAATTGGGTGCCGGTGGATGATTTGGCATCTGCATTGCCGGAGAGTGGGGCAGATGTAATTACAACAATTAATACAGATATTCAGGATATTGTACATCATTCACTAACGCGTGCTCTTGATCATCATCAGGCGAAGTATGGGGTGGCAATAGTGATGGAAGTGGCAACAGGGGAGATCGTGGCTATTTCAAATCTTGAAAGAGTTGGTGGAAGTTGGGTGGAGTCCTTTAATCATGCAATTGGGACTGCAATAGAGCCGGGTTCACTTTTTAAAATACCCTCCATTATGGCATTGTTGGAGGATGGGTATATTGACCTAGATGATGAAATCAATCTCAATAACGGGCAAACGAGAATATGCAACAGAACTGTAAGAGACTCTGAGCCTCATGAATTTGAATTAACTACTATTCGGAATTCCCTTGAGATTTCAAGTAATGTTGGTATAGCTCAGTTGGTGGATGAAAAATACCGGAGCGCAGGTAAGGAGAAACAATTTATTGATCATCTCAGAAGGTTTGATCTGGACAAGCAGACCGGAATTGAAATACCGGGTGAAGCTTTTCCATATATAAAAGAAGCAGGAAATAGATCTGAAGGATGGAGTTGTCTTTCGCTGCCTTGGATGTCATTTGGATACGAGTTGTCCATGACACCTCTGCAATTGCTTACTTTTTACAATGGTATAGCCAACAATGGCAGAATGATGAAACCTTTTTTGGTAAAAGAAATACAGCGAAACGGAAGGACAGAGAGGAGATTCAGACCTGAGGTGATTAACTCGCGGTTTGCATCGCCTAAAACCATAGCAGATGTGAAGGAGGTTTTACTCGGAGTGGTTGAAAATGGAACAGGCAGAAGGATTTATAATGTCGACTTGCCTATGGCTGGAAAGACCGGAACAACACAGTTGAATTATGTAGATCGTAATCGTGCCCGTACGTCTTATCAATCTTCATTTGTAGGATATTTTCCTGCGGATAATCCAAAGTACAGTGCTATTATTTTGGTTAGTGAACCAAATAGATATGGATTTTACGGAGGAACGGTAGCGGCTCCGGTTTTCGCAGAAATAGCGGAACGGGTTATGGGTATTCAGCCCGATAGAGAACCGGTAGCATTTTCTCCCGCAGCCTTAAATTCAGGTTCTTTCACTTATCCATTTTGGCAAGTAGGTTATGCGAATGACTTCAGGTTCTTATTGAACTCATTTAATATTATTCCGGCTGAGGAAGAAAATTTACAATATACCATTTTGATGCCATGTGACGAGGCAGGTATGAGAATGAGGCATCGTACCGTGAGTTCTGCAGTGGTACCCAATGTAGTGGGCATGGCTGCACGTGATGCCATTTACGTTTTAGAAAATGCAGGTTTGAATGTACGGATGAGAGGCTATGGAAGAGTGGTTGGACAGTCCTTGCCTCCGGGTTCAAACCTGAATAGTAAAAATATTGAGTTAATGCTTGACATCTAAGTTCTTTGAAATCCACAAAAATGAAAGTCAAGGATTTATTGAAAAATGTGGAAATAGTTGCCGTAAATGGAGATTGGAATGATGAGGTAGTGGACCTTTTCTCCAACTCCGGAAAAGTTATTCCAAACAGCCTTTTTGTCGCTATAAAAGGCGCAGTGGTTGATGGAAACCAATTTATTAATGATGCACTTGAAAAAGGCTGTAGTTGGGTGGTGTCCGAATTGGAATGTCCTGAATCATTTTCTGCGAATTGGGTTCAGGTGAAAAACAGTAGGAAGACATGGGCGCTGATTTGCTCTGAGTTTTTTGGAAATCCTTCTGATTGTATTGAATTGATTGGTGTTACCGGAACCAATGGAAAAACTACTATTGTGAATTTGCTTTTCGATCTTTTTTTAGGTCTGGATATCAAAGTGGGTATGTTGTCGACCATTGGAAACAAAATCGGTAAAGATTTTTATCCCGGAACACATACTACACCTGATGCTTATGAAATCAATGCAATTTTATCAAAAATGGTGGACGAAGGTTGTCGATATGCTTTTATGGAAGTGAGTTCACATGCCCTGGATCAGGATAGAACTGCGGGTTTGACTTTCGCAGGAGGTGTTTTTACCAATATCACCCACGATCATCTGGATTATCATGGAACCTTCAGCGAATATATAAAAGCCAAGAAAAAATTTTTTGATGAGCTATCGCTTGATTCATTTGCTCTTTTTAATGCCGATGATAAAAATGGCAAGGTGATGATGCAGAATACGAAAGCCGAAATTTTTAGCTACAGTATTTCTAGAGATGCAGACTATAAGTCCAGAATAATTGAGAATTCAATAGAGGGTTTACAATTGGTTTTAGATCGTTTTGAAGCGCATTTTATGTTATCCGGTGAATACAATGCTTCGAATATAACGGCGGTCTATGCAGTTGGTCGCATACTGGGATTCAGCAGTGTAGAACTGCTTACCGCGATGAGTAAAATTAAAGCCCCGGAGGGAAGATTTGACCATGTTCATTTTAATCCGGACTTTCCAAAAGCACTTGTAGATTACGCACATACACCCGATGCATTGAAAAATATTCTGGAGTCCATTGCCCAACTAAAAAGACAGGGTCAAAAGCTGATAGTGGTTTTTGGTTGCGGAGGGGACAGAGACAAAACGAAACGGCCTGAAATGGGAAAAATAGCCGCTAGGTATGGGGACGAAGTGATCATCACTTCTGACAATCCGCGGACTGAAAACCCGGCAACTATAATTGAAGATGTCGCTCAGGGAATAAAAGAGAGCGATTTATATAAAGTGAGAAGAGTGACAGATAGAGCTGAAGCCATTAGAACGGCATGCAGAATAGCAAGAAATGAAGATATTATCCTGGTGGCGGGAAAAGGCCACGAGAAATATCAGGAAATTAAAGGGAAAAAAGTTCCCTTCGACGATAAAGAGAAAATCCGAGAAGCCTTAGGCTTCCCGGAGTAAAGATGTAGGTTTTTTTATTTAAATCAGGTTTGGTTAACAGATGCAGCAAGGTTGCTGAAAAGATTAGGTTGGACTTTTTAATAGGCAACCTGCTGCTCTCTGTTTTTAATCACTGCAAATGTTGTACCACTTTTTTGAATTCTTAGAAAGTAATTATGATTTGCCCGGAACAGGGCTCTTCAAGTTCCTTACATTCAGAGCGGGTTTGGCAATTATTCTCTCTCTGATAATATCCATGATCTTTGGAAGCAAGATCATCAGTTATTTGAAAAACAAGCAAATTGGCGAATCTGTCCGAGACCTCGGTCTTGAAGGACAAAAGCAGAAACAAGGTACCCCAACCATGGGTGGAGTAATTATTATCCTGGGAATTTTAGTACCCTGCCTTTTGCTCTCAGATTTGACCAATATATACATCCAGCTAATGATATTGGTAACCGTTTGGATGGCACTTATTGGATTTTTAGACGACTATATTAAAGTCTTTAAAAAAGACAAAGGCGGTTTGAGCGGGAAATTTAAGATACTAGGTCAAGTGGGAGTTGGATTGATAATAGGAGTAGCCATGCTGGCAAGCGATCAGGTAGTAGTGAGGGTAAGCATGGATAAGGCAATTGAGAAAAATTATGAAGTAATAAGGGTTGTTGAAACCCAATTAAGCGAAAATAGCGAACTGAAACAAATGGCATACGTAAAAACAACACTAACTAATGTTCCTTTTCTCAAAGATAACAACTTTGATTATAAGGTTTTAGTGGCGTTTTTGGGTGATAATGCTTATAGAGTGGTCGGGATTGTATTTGTTTTGATTGCCATATTTATAGTGACTGCAGTTTCCAATGCTGCTAATCTGACGGATGGTCTCGATGGGCTTGCCGCCGGTGTTTCAGCGATTATCGCTTCCATTTTAGGGGTTTTTGCTTATGTTTCCGGACATAATATTTTTGCGGATTATCTCAATATCCTTTATTTGCCTTACTCTGGGGAGTTGGTGATTTTTAGTGCATGTTTTATAGGTGCCTGCCTCGGATTCCTATGGTACAATGCATATCCGGCTAAAGTTTTTATGGGAGATACCGGATCACTTGCGCTAGGAGGTATTATTGCCACATTGGCTATCGTCCTGAGAAAAGAACTATTAATACCATTGCTGTGTGGGATTTTCCTGATTGAGAACCTTTCAGTCATGATTCAGGTAGCATGGTTTAAGTATACAAAGAAAAAATACGGTGAGGGCAGGCGTGTCTTTTTGATGGCACCGCTACATCACCATTATCAGAAAATGGGTATGCACGAATCGAAAATTGTTACCCGATTCTGGATTATAGGAGTATTATTAGCAGTAATTACTGTCATCACATTAAAGATAAGATAAGTAATGCAGATCGGCTTAAACATACACGACAGATTAAAGGGCGAGAAGTATATCTGGCTGGTAATGCTGATATTGCCAGTGTTCTCTACTCTTGTTGTATATAGTGCAACCGGTGGTCTTGCTTATACGGCCCAAGGTGGAAATACAGAGTATTACTTTTTGAAACATTTAGGTATTCTTGCAATGGGTTTGGCATTGTTATGGACATTTTACAGAGTTCACTACATGTTTTTTGCCAAGGTATCCGGAATATTGCTGTTAACAGCTATTGTTTTATTGGTTTTAACCTTAGTAGCTGGAGTGGAAATTAATGGAGCGAGGCGTTGGTTGAGAATTCCAATCCTGGATATGACTTTCCAAACCTCAGATTTTGCCAAGCTCGCATTGGTAATTTATCTGGCTACACAGTTGTCGCTTAACCGTTCTTGTATAGCGAATCTGAAAACTGCCTTTGTTCCAGTATTGTTGCCGATAGTGCTTGTATGTGCCTTGATCGCTCCAGCAGATTTATCTACAGCACTTATGCTATTTGCTACCTGTTTTACTTTGATGTTTGTAGGACAGATGAATTTGAAGATACTGGGGTCAATGGTATTGGTAGGAGCTTTGGTGGTGTCATTGATTTTTGTTTGGGGTGCTTACTTCCCGGATCTAATAAGGTCAGAAACATGGACTTCGAGGGTAATGGCATTTACTTCCGGTGGTGGAGATACATATCAGGTGGATCAGGCAAAAATTGCCATAGCCGGTGGTGGGTTGACAGGTTTGGGACCCGGCAACAGTGTTCAGAGGAATTTTTTGCCATCACCGTATGCTGATTTTATTTATGCGATTATTGCAGAGGAGTGGGGATTCATTGGTGGTGCTTTGATACTTTTTGCATTTATGTTTATTTTCTTTAGGTCGATAAGTCTAGTAAAAAATAGTCCCAAAGCATTTGGTGCCTTGCTGGCAGTGGGGCTTAGTGTAATGCTTACATTGCAGGCATTATTGAATATGGCTGTGTCGGTTAATTTATTGCCGGTAACAGGACTTACCTTGCCTTTGATAAGTATGGGTGGAACATCCGTGATTTTTGCATGTATCAGCATTGGAATGATATTGAGTGTAGGAAGACATGTGGTAGGTCAGGTGCCTGAGGGCAAATTAGTAAAAACAGAGGTAGAGTATGAGAATACTGATTAGTGGTGGTGGGACCGGGGGGCATATTTTTCCTGCTGTAGCTGTAGCGGATGCGCTAAAGGAATTAGTCCCGGATTGTGAGATACTTTTCATAGGGGCAGAGGGAAAAATGGAAATGGAAAAGATCCCGAAAGCGGGATACGAAATAATAGGTTTGCCGATCAGAGGAATTCAAAGGAAGCTGAGTTTAAAAAATGCGATGGTTCCTTTTCGATTGGTAAGAAGTCTTTTGAAAGTCAGAAATGTGATTGCCGATTTTAAACCGGATGTGGCATTTGGAACAGGAGGTTACGCAAGTGCCCCCGCTTTAAAAATGGCCCAGTGGATGGGTGTTCCAACAGCGATTCTGGAGAGCAATAATTACCCGGGACTTGCCAATAGATGGTTGGCTAAAAGTGTGGAAAAGGTTTTTGTTGCATTTGAGGGGCTGGAACGGTTTTTTCCCGAAGAGAAAATCGAGCTAACAGGCAATCCGGTAAGGAAGAATATAAGGTCTTTATTATATTATCAAGAGGAAGCAAAGCGCTTTTTCGATTGGGGTCAAAGTAAGAAAGTCCTGCTGTTTTTTGGTGGGAGTTTGGGAGCCAGAACCATAAATCTGGCAGTAAGAGATGCAGTTGAGTATTTTAAAAGTCGCCCGGATATTTTTGTTATCTGGCAAACCGGAAAAAATGATGCTGCATTCCTGGATTGTGAAACTGCAAAGCTATCAAATGTAAGAGCAATGCAGTTTATAGACAGAATGGACCTGGCATACAGTATAGCAGATTTGGTCGTCTGCAGAGCCGGAGCTCTTACTTTATCAGAATTGGCGGTCGTGAGAAAACCTTCAGTTCTGGTGCCTTCGCCAAATGTGGCAGAAGATCATCAAACCAAAAATGCAGCATACCTGGAAAACAGGCATGCTGCAATAATGGTCAGGGATGTGGAAGTTGGTCAGGTTTTAATTAAAAAAATTAATGAATTGATCGATGATGATGAAAAGCTTAGAATATTGAGTGAAAACATTGGAAAAGAGGGTAGAGAAAATGCGGCTATTGAGATAGCAGAAACTTTAATGAAAATAAAGAAAAAAGAATAATCAAAATAAAATGAAAAGTCTCGATTTTAATATTGGTGCGTGGATTGGAACTTTGCTGCAAATGACAGCATGGGTTGGTATCGTGTGGGTATTGGTTGTCGCTTTTCAGTACAAAAAAGATATCGCAATCGACGGGGTGGAAGTGGTTATCCACAATCCTGAAAACAGGGTCCACCTTATTGAAGTGAGCAATTTTACTGATTTCATAAAGAGTTCATTGGAGGACTCCATACACACTTATACCCTTTCAGAATTACCATTGAAGGAATTATTTAAAAAATTGAATACGCATCCTTATATAAAATCTGCAAAAGTATTTGTCAATAACAAAGGCATTTTGAAAATTGAATGCCAGCCTAGGTATCCGGTGGCAAGGGTAGTGCCGGCAAGGGGAGATTCCTATTACGTTGATAAATACGGTCAGATTATGCCGCTACCTATGGAATACCGACCTAAGTTGCCGGTTGTGAGAGGAAGAGTTCCACAAGTCAATACAAATGATGAGACTGATTTGATCGATCTTGCCAATATTGGCGAATTTTTCACTCTAGTGGGAAAAAGCGCATTTCTCGAGGTGCTTGTAGATCAATTGGTGGTGACAGCACTTAAAGAGTATAAGATAATACCGGTGATGGGTACGGAGAAAGTGGAATTAGGTCAGTGGGAATCCATGCAGGAAAAACTGTGGGACTTGGAAGACTTTTACACTGAGGTAATTGCTCAAGTAGGTTGGGGAAAATACGAAAAAATTAGTTTGAAATATGAAGGGCAAGTTGTTGCAACGAGAAAAACTACTGCCACACCATAAAAGAATTTTTAATCACTTTATTAAACAGAGTTGACATGAAAGAATCTCGACAGTACAGGAAAGAAATGGTCTTTGCACTGGATATTGGTACTACCAAAGTTGTCGCCTTGGCCGGAAAAAAGAATGATTACGGTAGGGTAGAAATAATAGCCTCCAGCACTGTAGAGTCCACCGGCGTTACCCGTGGAATGGTTTTTAATATCGACAAAACAGTAGCGGCCATAAAGAAAGCCACCAACCAGATTGAGCGCAAATGCGGACAACAGGTGACCGAGGTGGTCGTTGGTATTGCAGGGCAGCACATCAGGAGTCTTCAGCATCGAGGTGTTCTCATAAGAGACAACAGCGATCTTGAAATAAATGAGGCTGATATAAAAAAGCTAAAGGATGATATGCATAAAATTGTATTGGATCCCGGAGCAAAAATCATTCATGTTATTCCCCAGGATTATAAGGTGGATAATGAAGAGGGGATTACCGACCCAAAAGGTTATAATGGTGTCCGACTTGAAGCCAACTTCCACATCATTACAGGGCAGTACTCAGCTTATAACAATATCAAAAAATGCGTAGAAAAAGCCGGTATCAGAGTTTCTGAAATCGTCTTTGAACCTATTGCATCAGCCAAGGCAGTTCTGAATAAAGAGGAAATGGAAGCTGGTGTTGCAGTTATTGATATAGGAGGTGGCACGACTGATCTGACTGTACTCTATGACAACATCATACGGCATACTGCAGTCATTCCTTTTGGTGGGAGTGTTATTACCAGAGATATTAAAGAAGGTTGCATAGTAATGAATGATCAGGCTGAAAAGTTGAAAACAACTTATGGTTCGGCGCTGGCCGATAAATTAATTGGTAATCAAATAATTACCATCCCGGGAATCAGGGGTAGAGAATCCAAAGAGGTCTCTCAGCGCAATCTCGCTATGATTATACAAGCGAGAATGGAAGAGATACTGGATATGGTGTATTTTGAGTTAACTCAGTCGGGATACCACAATAAGTTAATAGCAGGTGTGGTCATTACCGGTGGAGGTTCACTTTTATCCGGGATCAGAGATCTTGCTACATTCCATCTCGGAATGTCAGCTAAAGTGGGTGAACCCGTAGATAAATTAGGTCACGGATACCAAAAGCACCTGGCTGATCCAAAATACGCGACTTCAATCGGCCTCTTAATTCATGCTATTGATAAAAATGAGGAATTGCCTGTTCCTCCTGTGACAGAGAAGAAAGCTGAAGACACACTTGGCTATACTCCAACATCAGGAGGTAAACATATAGAAAAGAAACCATCCATCTTTAATAAGCTTACCACTAAATTTATGGATTTAGTGGTGCCTACAGTCGATGAAGACGAAGATTTATAAATTATTAATTTGATCACCATCTAAAATGAAAAATATGTCTATCAATTTTGATTTTCCTAAAGAAGAGCAGTCCATAATCAAAGTCATTGGAGTTGGCGGAGGTGGAAGTAATGCTGTAAACCACATGTTTGAACAAGGTATAGTAGGTGTAGATTTTGCTATCTGCAATACTGATGCTCAGGCTATGAACATAAGTAAAGTTCCTGTAAAAATGCAACTTGGTCCAAATCTGACTGATGGCAGGGGAGCAGGGTCTAAGCCAGAGGTAGGCGAAAAAGCTGCACTTGAATCTATCGATGATGTAGCTTCATTTTTGAAGACGAATACCAAAATGCTATTCATTACGGCAGGTATGGGAGGCGGTACCGGAACCGGTGCAGCTCCGGTCATTGCCCAACTGGCTAAAGAAATGGGAATCCTTACCGTAGGTATCGTTACTGTTCCCTTTAAGTTTGAGGGTAGGCAGAGATGTAGGTTTGCTACAGATGGAGTCGATAAGTTAAAAGAGAATGTAGATGCACTTATCGTTATTTCAAATAACAAATTAAGGGAAATTTACGGAAATCTAGAGCTTTCGCGTGCATTCGCCAATGCTGACAACATCCTAACTACAGCAGCTAAGGGAATCGCTGAGATTATCACTGTCCCCGGTATTGTGAATGTGGATTTTGAAGATGTTAATACCGTAATGCGCAATAGTGGAGTAGCTATAATGGGTTCAGCAATTGCTGAAGGGGAAAACAGAGCGAGAAAGGCTATTGATATGGCTCTAAATAGCCCACTTCTTGAGGATAGTGATATACGAGGCGCAAAACAGATACTTCTAAATGTACGATCCGGTGAAAGGGAGGTTACTATGGATGAAATCTGCACCATCACTGACTATATTCAAGAACAAGCAGGCGAAGATTCTAATTTAATCTGGGGTAATTGTGTAGATGATAATTTGGGAGACAAACTATGTGTTACCTTGATTGCTACAGGCTTTGAGGAAAATGAATTAATGTCAGAAATACCCATGAAAGTACCGGCTATAGAGACTAACTTAAAGCAAGAAGAAGAGCCTATTTCTTTTCTAGACAGAGTAGATGGCTCAAAATCAGAAACTGCGGTGGAAAATGAAACTGATGAGTGGTTTAAAGAACTGGATGACAATACCGTCGAATTCGATGAAGAAGAACTTCTTGATGAGGAGGTGAAGAAGAAACTGGAGGCATCAAAGGAAGAAATAGAAAGCCGTAGAGATACCAATCGGAATTCTACTCCAAAAGAATTATCCAAGGAGATCATCAATGAACTTGAAAGCGAACCGGCATACAAAAGGAGAGCAGTCAAGTTAGAAGAAGTGCAATTTGTGGATGCAGAAAACTATAGCAGATTGAGTATTTCCGATAACGAAAACGATCCATTGTCAGGTAAAAACAGATTTTTACATGATAATGTGGACTAAATAACACGTCTTTTTTATTCTCATATTCATGAGATTGGTTTATTGGTTTATTAAAAAAAATCCGGGCAAACGTGTCCGGATTTTTTTTTGAGTTTTGGTAAAAAATAAAGTCAAAAACTCCTATTTTCAAACTATTCTACCCGTAAACTAATTGCATCTATTTTTTTTGTTGGATGCATATTAAAATTCAATGATCCAAATGTTAAATTTTAAGGGCAAATGAAGAAAAATTTGG
>RECS01000183.1 GCA_007693915.1 Saprospirales bacterium
ATATTAGTAACTAAATAAAAAATTTACTCTGATTTCATTAATGAGAACAAAGACCGTCGCACCTATATGCCCAAAATCCACCACATCCCCACGCGGTACCGACGCAAATTATATCCATACAATCTCCCCAGTCTAATTCTATGCCACCCGATGTCCTACTACCATCTATTCGTTTTATTCTTCCACACGTCCAAGATGAATTAGTTCTACATCCACATCTATCGGAACTAGCGTATGGACCCGGACCCGCTAATGCTTGAATCGTATTGTCATAATCATCCCACAAACCAAAAAGCATAGAATTATCCAATTCCATAAAAATATAATATAGTTCAAAGTCTTCAAAATGGCTACTCCCAATGTCCCATAAACTATCAATAAAGTTATCTAATAATTCAATATTTTCATCTCCAATTTCAAATAATTCAATTGTTAAAAAGGATCTTAAGTTAGTTACAAAATCCAACTGATCAATAGTCAGGTAGTTTGAATTTATTAACTCAGAAAGCTTAGTAAACCAAACATTGTATTTGTCAGTAGAAGTTAAACCTGAAAAGATCAACCTCTGTTGCATCAGATCTTCATAATTTGTTATGTAATCAAACAATGTATCATTACCATCAATTGTTCTAATATCTTACTGGAGATATCCATTTTTAGTTAAAATAGGATTATGGTCCTCTTCTTTATTACAAGAATAAAGTAATACAATGCCTAACATTAAGAATAAATAAAATGCTAATTTATAACTCTTCATCTGTTCAAATTTTAAAGTTAATAAAAAATTCACCCCCCTTTTTCATTGGCTCTCTTTAGCAAAAATCAACTTACTTCCCATCATTTTATAAATCCGGATGTCTAACTTAATCTGCTACATCCGTTTCGATTTTTTGGTCAAAATCAGGATTTCCGGATATTTTTGATGCAGAAAATTTTAGAGAGAAGGCTTAATTTGTAGCTTTGACTAAAATCAGTCAAGTAAATAAATGCTTGGATACCTGTTCATAAAACCCACCACGTCCATACAGCAGGAAAAGACAGAAAAACATAGGTTGTTCTAAGCTGTTGGTGATTCCTACTTGGTTTTTGTATGTCGAGGTGGTGCTCATTTTGAAGAATTAACGAAATTTTACGATGCAATTTTATTATTACATTTTCGAATAGACCAAATTTTTGGGAGGTAATTTTTGCATATTTTTAGAATATATATATAGAATATCAATTCGTTATGAAGTTTTGATTTCTACTTATTTTTTTCAGAAAAAGTAGTTAATGGCAATTCTATCAAGGTGAAGGGATCAATTTGGGGAATTGGGATGATAAAAAGCCTATTCCTGTTCCTGAGGTCATTCCCCTTACTACTGAACAGGAAAAATTGTATGAAGGTGCCGGGAGAAGAAGGGAACTCAGATTGATCCTGGGTAACAGAATTCCCGCCAAAGATGCTAAATTATTGAAGGAATATTTGCTTTCTCAATAGATTCTGCCGGATCGATCGATAAAATTGCTTCCGGCTTGTTGAGTGCCCATCATCAGGATATCCTGAATATTTACATGAGGAGGCTGATTGCAAATAAAAAAGATGGCATTCGCGACATCGGCTGAAGTCAATGGATTGAAGTCATCATATATTTTTGCCTTGTCACCGTCACCGTCAAAACGATTTAGTGCAAATTCAGTCTCTTCGACGTGGGCGGGAGAAACCTGGCTAACTTTCAGACCGAATTTATAGAAATCCAATCGCATGGATTTGGTAAGTGCATCAACAGCATGCTTGGTGGCACAATAGACATTACCCATTGGGTAGGTTTCATGTCCGGCTGTGGAACAAACATTGATGACATGTCCCTTTCGTCTCTCTACCATTCCCGGACTAATCAATCTGCTGATGTATAGCAGACCTTTGACATTCGTATCTATCATAGTCTCCCAGTGTTCATGCTCTCCCTCATGTAAGGGTGCCAAACCTTTAGCAAGACCTGCGTTATTGATCAGAATATCGACTTTTTTCCAGTCATCAGGCAAGCTGTTCCATGCATTCTTGCAGGCAGAAGCAGTCCGAATATCAAAACAAAGCGTTTTTAGTTGAATTCCATAGTCCGATTGTAGTTCCTTTTCCATCCGACTCAATCGATCCTCTCGGCGTCCACAAAGAATGAGAGAAAAATTATTTTGTGCAAAAATTCTTGCTGTGGCCTTACCTATGCCCGATGTTGCCCCGGTAATGAATACTATTTTACTGATCATGGCCAACTAGTTGAGAAGTTATAGTATGAAAAGTTCTGACCAACTCCTCATAAACTGAAGTTGCCGGTCCGGAAAAACCGGTATAAGAATCTACTATCTCAAATTCACTATCCAGAAAAAACACCGTAGGATATGCCCTGACTCCTTCAATTGAAGGTAAGCTAGCGGCAATTACCTCCCTGTCCAGATTTCCTCCGAGGAGAATAGGAAAATCAAGCTTAAGATCGGATTTATACTTTTCCACCACCCTTAGGGCGGCTTCAACATCTGCATGTCTTTCAAAGGCAATTCCAATCACCTGTACTCCGTATTCTTTATTCAATTCAGAAAGCAAATTAGAAGCGTCTTTGCAATTGACACACCAGCTCCCCGTAATGTAGAGCAGGGTGGGTTGACCTAGAAAATCAGCCTCAGTGACTGCGTTTCCATCTGTATCTAATGCATTGAACCTAAAAAAATCATCAGTAAGAACGGTCATGGTTCGTGGATCCTTTAAGCTGACCTCTTCAGCTCTTATTGCTGACCATGAAGTCTCAAAATGTCGACCGGAGCGGAAAAAGCCTTCTAGTTTCCCATCAGCTGATTTTTTGGCTCCAAAAAGAAAAGCAAAAACTCCATCGAAGGAGGACAGCCAGATTTTATCGTCTTCAACCACACCCTCCAGGTAGCGATAGTCGCCGGCATCATTGATAAAGGTTCCGGTAATTTTTGTACCATCCTGACGAAATTCTCCTATGGATGTCCTTTCATTTTCTTCTCCGGGATTAAAGGTCACTTTCCATTTTCCGTCCACGTCAATTTTAGGTTCGGACTTAGCATTAATGGGTAACTCAAACCTATTTTTTTTACCGTAAAAGGCCTCGAAAGGGACTATATAATTCCCCCTTGACGGTACACTCCAAAAGCCCTGCATGATATTTTCTGCATAAATCCCTTTAAGAAAATTGTCTGTACCGGGAAAACGCAAGGTAAAAGTATCTTTTGCAATACTCAAATCTGTTCCAAAAGAGATGTCGGTTACCAAAACTTCCTCATCAGCATTCTTAAATATGGCGAAGAGTTCCCCATTTTCATCGTAGCCAATGTCAAACATAAAAGGAAGGACATTGTCTTCTATTTTTTCAGCCATTTCACTTAGATCTACATCAGCCTGACCAATCCCAGGTCTGAAAGTTGATTGCTGGTCCAGATAGAGTTGACCTCTCCATTGTCCGGGTGGCATTTTTTCAAAGGGCTCTTTAAATTCAATACAAGAGTACAAACTCACTATCCCTATGAGAAGAAAGGCCTTTAGAAGGTTTTGATTTTTCACAAACATGGCTATAGTTTTAAACTAAACAAGCAGAAAAATAAAGAGTTGCAAAACTGACTTTAGACCGTTTTAGATTGTTCCTTCATCGCTGCCTTATACACTGCTTCTGCTACCCGATACCCCACTGCTTCATTGAGTGAAGAGGGGATAACATGATCCGGGCTAAGATCACCGGTACACTCAGCTATAGCATGAGCTGCTGCTATTTTCATGCCGGGGCTGATAGTTTTTGCTTTGGCGTCCAAAGCACCACGGAATATACCCGGAAAACCCAGCACATTATTGATCTGATTGGGCAAGTCACTTCTTCCGGTACCCACTACTGCTGCGCCTCCCTTTTTGGCTTCCTCAGGCATAATTTCAGGTGTAGGATTGGCCAATGCAAAAACTATAGGGTTTTTTGCCATGGTTTTGATGTGGTCAGCCGTTAGTAGATCCCCCACACTGACACCGATAAAAACATCAGCTTTCTTAATGGCATCATAAACCGATCCGGTTTTGCTATTGGGATTGGAGTACCAGAGAGTATTCTTTTTTTCGTCATTCAGATCCGTTCTACCCTTATGGATAATACCCTTGCTGTCGCAGAGCACTATTTCTTTTACAGGCACACAAAATTTATCGTTGCTGTGGTCTATACAAAGCAGTAATTTGGCGATAGCTATTCCCGCAGCTCCTGCACCGTTGATCACTACCTTAAGTTCAGTCAGCTTTTTTCCGGTGACTTTGGCTGCATTGATTAGTGCAGCAAGAACAACTATAGCCGTACCGTGTTGGTCGTCGTGAAAAACCGGTATCCCAATATCCTGCAGACGCTCCTCTATTTCAAAACTCCTTGGGGCAGATATGTCCTCAAGGTTTATCCCCCCGAAAACAGGAGCGATATTTTTTACTGTTCTTACTATTTCATCTACATCCTGAGTGTCCAGACAAATAGGAAAGGCATCTATGGCTGCAAATTTCTTAAAAAGCATGGCTTTCCCTTCCATTACGGGTATTGCAGCGTGAGGTCCTATATTTCCCAGACCGAGGACAGCGCTTCCGTCAGAAACTATAGCAACTGTATTGCTTTTAATCGTATAGTCCCAAACTGATTCAGGTCTTCTGGCTATTTCCCTGCAGGGTTCAGCCACTCCGGGTGAGTAAACTAATGAGAGATCTTCTTTTGTCCTGACATCAAATTTCGAGGTAATCTTAATTTTTCCTCTTAAATGTTCGTGAAGCATCAGCGCCTCTTTATAAATATCCATTCAACTTTCACTTTAATGAGCCGCAAAGGTAAGAAATATTGATGATTGACTATTAGTTGAAACTTGAAGGTGTAAGGTTGACCCTTTAAACCTTACACCTTCAACTTTCAACTTGGTATAAACCTGAGTTCGTCTATTGCGACTCGCATAAGTAACTGTAAATCAATTATTAAAAAAGAGCGAAAATTAAATTCATGGTATTTAGCTCGATTTTTAACGAAAGTCTTACAAAATTTTAAAAGTTCTTGTTAATCATTATTTCCCTACTTTTGGAAAAAAATTAAATGAAAAAGCTGGTCGCTTATGTGCGTATGGTGGTATTGATTTTGTCCATGATTGGGTACTTGATCGTTTTTTACATACTGTTACCATTTAAGAAAGATAGTCTCAAGTGGGGGCTTTCGCTAAGGCTTCACTGGATGCGAGCAGCTCATGCCATATTGGGAATCAGGGTGACATTAAAAGGGGATCCACCGAAAACAGCTTGTTTACTGGTGGCTAATCATCAGACTTCAATTGACCCATTGGTCATCATGCGATATACGAGCACTTTTGCAGTGGGAAAACACGAAATCCGCTCTTATCCGCTGATAGGTTTTGCCGGAGAAAAGACAGGGACGCTATATGTAAAAAGAGAGGAAAAAGATCATCGCAAGGCGATTCGTGAACAGATAACGAATTGTCTAAAAGGCGGTAATTCCGTCTTGATTTATCCCGAAGGAACGGTCAATTTTGGGCGAGAATTACTCCCATTTAAACCGG
The DNA here is from genome assembly GCA_007693915.1 of Saprospirales bacterium. Classification (GTDB taxonomy): domain Bacteria; phylum Bacteroidota; class Bacteroidia; order Chitinophagales; family Saprospiraceae; genus PWJY01. The sequence continues at coordinate 5,572 of RECS01000183.1, forward strand.
GGGCATTTCAAAGCGCCCTTGATGCCGGAGTACCTATAGTTCCTATCTCCATCAAATATTCCGACCCACGAGACATATGGCAGGAGGGTCAAGGATTAATGCAGCATTTTATTGAACAAACCGGAAAATCCGGAATTAAAGTCACCCTCCATTTTCATGAACCGATGAAAGGGGAAAATGCTATAGAGCTGTCGGTGAGGGCAAGGGAAGTAATTGGGGAGACGGTGAGTGGCGGAAAGTAATAAAGGTTATGATTTATTTTACTTACCCTCAGCTAATAATACTTCATAATCAAACAATTCGTCCAGGAGATTCATTGGGATTACTGTTATTGCTCTGAATGTAAAGCTGCCACGAGGACCAACTAATCTACTTAAATCAGGATCAATGGCATCCAAATAAGTTGTGGAATACAAGTAAATAAATCTTTCAAGATGCAAGGTCCTTAAAGATTGCTGACTCAATCAACAAATCTTAGACTTATCTTAAAAAGCTCAAAAAATCCACAAAAACTTCCTCCACAAATCCGCTTCGATTCAAGGGCAAACGCGCAAATCCTACATGACCCCCAAAATCCGGATATAGGGGATGAAAATAGTCAGACTCTTTTAGTTGGGGATAGCAACTTTCAGAAAGAAAACTGTCATTCCCGGCATTAAGGAGTAAGGTAGGTACTTTCATTTGATGCAGCAAGGGCAATGAAGATGCTTGAGTGTAGTAATCCATCACTCCGTCAAAACCGTGCAAGGGAGCGGTTATGGCATCATCAAAATCGTAGAAGCCGCTTGCTCTTAGTCCTCCCTTCCAGTCAGCTGCGTCAGGAAAAGTATGCATTTTTGTGCGCACTTTTTCCTTTAATGATCTCAAAAACCTTTTCAGATAGAGGCTATTAGAGAATTTTTCAATCTCTTTTGCAGATGCTGCCAGATCAACGGGAACGGAAATGGCCATTGCACCTTTTACAAATTCCTTTGCCTGTTCGCCTTGTTCTCCCAGATACTTTAACAATACATTTCCTCCGAGACTAAAGCCTGTTAGATATGCATTGCGATACTTTTCCTCTGATTTTAGATGGTTTAGTAAAAAACCAAGATCACCGGTTTCTCCACTGTGATAAAATCTTGCCTGAAGGTTCATCTGCCCTCCACAGGATCTGAAGTTCAGGGCTATTACATCTAGTCCTATCCCAACAGCTACCTGAGCAAGATTGCGTATATACGGACGCGTGCTACTACCTTCCAGTCCGTGAAGCAGGACCAGTACATCATCGCTATTTTGCCGATAGCTGTCCACTACGAGGAAATCTCCATCCTCAGTGGCAATCTGACTTCTTTGACTGTATTGAAAAGTCGATTTGCGAAACAGGTTGGGAACAATAGTCGCGAGGTGGGTATTTCGCAGGAGTAAAGGTGGGCGATATTTTGGCAGTTTACTGGTCATGATTTACAGTTTGCAAGCTTTTCTCAACTTTCTAAATTTCCCATCCTTCTATAACTGAGGCAATATACAGCAGCTCAAATGAAATAGCCCAGTTTTTGACAAAGTGCATGGCTTCAAGCATGATCATCATTCTTTTTTTCTCCTGCCAGAATTTATGAAGTATAAATGAGGCGAGGCCTAAAAATATACACAAAGGTATTATTCCCTGAGTTATTCAAATGCCACTTATCATGGACAGTCCTCCAAGTACCAGAAGTATTCCGGCCAGATAGACCATTATTTTGGGGGCGATCATACCTCTTTTTTTGGCGTACTCTTTTAGCACCTGAGTGTTGTAAAAATGGTTAATACCATTTAGCAGAAAAAAGATTCCCAACAGAATCAATAGTATTTGTTTGATCATTTTTGACTCATTATTTGGTCAAAGATAGCTCGAATTGGAAAAGTAATTTTCTGGTGAAAAGTTTGAGTAATGAAAATGCTTGGTAGTGGTTGTTTTCTAAATCTAGTAAAGATGCGAGGCTTGTCGAGCAATTCGCAAGACATATATTCGTGATCCCTTCTTAAGACGTCCAAAATTTGATCGAAAAATCCACGGAAATTCAAAACAAATAAGTCTTTCTAAAGCCAAGGCGAACCTTAGTTTTATATATAGATTTCTATGTAAACCCCTGACATAGCTTTCGCTTGATAAATTCTCTAGGTGTTTAAAAAAGTAAGTCGCGGATTTTGAACAACCTTCCTATTTAAAGCCGGACATTTAAAATTATTACCTATGTGGCACTATGTATCTATGTGTTTAAAAAAACCACATAGGCACATAGAGAACATAGAGAAATTGACAAAACCCTGAATACTAAACTAACAAAACTGATCCATTGCCCCTAAATACAAACAAACCTCAAAAAAAATCAGCCTTATCTTCTTATGGATAAACTCCAATCTGCGAAAATCTGCGGGTATCAAAATGATTGTATTTTATTACCCGCTGATAAACGGGGATTACTACGCAGATAATCGCGGATCTAAACCGTGC
>RECS01000087.1 GCA_007693915.1 Saprospirales bacterium
TATTCTGCGATAGCTTTCGCGTAACTATTTGATTCTCTTTCGTAGGTATTGGAGGTCTGAAAGTAAAGAACAAAATTGATGAAGTCCTTTTTATGATGACGATTATTGAACGTGTTCCGACAAATTTTTTAAAAATATCGAAGGTGTAAAAGGACTTTTTGAAATTCGAGTTGAAAATGAAAGTAATATTTACAGAATATTTTGCTGTTTTGATAAAGAAAATTTAGTCGTTCTTTTCAACGGATTTCAAAAGAAAACTCAAAAAACACCGACTATAAAAATAAAAAAAGCTGAAAAAATAATGGAAGAATATTTTAACGAACAAAAAGAAAATAAAAATGGAAACAAAAAATAGAAACATCAAAACTTTTGCCCAACATCTTGATAAAAGATATGGAACAAAAGGTACAAAAGAAAGAACCGACTTTGAAATTAAAGCCAAATCTTTTGCCATTGGTCAATTAATAAAGGAAGAACGGAAATTGGCTCAAATGACACAGGAACAACTTGCTGAAAAAATTGGTGCGAAAAAAAGTTTTATATCGAGAATTGAAAATGGACACAGCGACATTCAACTTTCGACTCTTTATAAACTTATAGAATTTGGACTTGGACGAAAAATTAACTTTACAATTCAATAAAAAACTGCCACAAATCGAGTAGACGGCTCCGCTTGACTATTTCCCAATGACCATGCCTTCTATTTCAGTTCAAACAGTGCCACTTAAATAGATATTGACAGTAAATGGAAAATGGTCAAGCCGGTAATTTGTGGATCTGTTTCATACCCTCACCCCACCTCCAGCACCACCGGACAATGATCAGAGTGGATCGCCTCATTGGCGTGTCTCAATCCTTTGATGGAAGAGGCTAGATTGTCTGAGACTGAAATGTAGTCTATCCTCCAGCCTTTGTTCCTTGCTCTGGCTGCGGCACGATAGCTCCACCAGGAGTATTCGGTCTTTTCGGGATGCAGCTTTCTGAAGGGATCGGTAAAACCGGAAGCAAACCATTTGTCCATCCAGGCCCTTTCCTCAGGTTTGAAGCCGGAGGTGTTTTTGTTTCTTATGGGATCGTGAATGTCATTGGGCGTGTGCGCAATATTGTAATCTCCCGCTATAATCAGTTGGCTTTTGGTATCCTTCAACTCCCTGATCCACTCGTAAAAATCATCGAGAAATTCCATTTTTACAGCCTGCCTGGCATCACCACTTGTACCTGATGGAAAGTAGCAATTCAATAGCGTAAATCCCGGAAAATCAGTTCGAATAACCCTTCCTTCATTGTCGTAAAGCTGTATACCCATTCCGGTTTCAACCCTTTCCGGCTCAGTTTTAGTCAGCGTAAGTACACCCGAATACCCTTTTTTTACTGCGGAATACCAGTGACCACTATAGCCGGCCTCTTCAAAGTCCGCCAAATCGACGTCTTCGGGCTGTGCTTTGGTTTCCTGAATACATATGATATCCGGATTTTCAGTAGTAATCCATTCCAAAAGGCCTTTTTTAATTGCTGCGCGAATTCCATTGAGATTGTAGGATACTATTTTCATAAATATTTTATTTTATAACTCATATTCTTATACGTCTAAAATAGGAATTAAATTGATATTTTAGTTTTATCCCTTACTTCTTGGGATTGTTATTACTTTTTACTTTTCTTTTTTTGCTTGTCCCTCGTCTTGGGACGAGGCAGGCTAAAAAAAGAAACAAAATGACTGAGTGAACCCTTTTGGGTGAAGATCCGGGGGATCTTCAAACGAAGGAACCGCAAAGCGGGCGGGTTGACCTGATCAAAGGCATTTTTTAGAAGTCCTCTCCGAGACCTTCTAAAAACCAGATGTGTGAAGCTAATTTTCTTACAAGGATTCAGAAAATCTTAACGCTTCACACATCTATATGCTGGTGATCAGGGGATTCTTCTTAAACTGAATCTAAAATCGTAACAGCAAAAGTCTTGTTTCTCTTATCTCTTTGCTAAGTTTTTTTAAACAAGGAGTTCTTTACCGAAATACCTAATTTGCCAATTAAAATAAACACGTTTTTTTTTAAAAATCTAAATTAACCATCGACATCCATCACCAACTATTTCCTGGAAATCATCTGATGATAGTCCAGATAATAGACCACCTTTAGGACAAATGAATTTTCCTGCGGCCCATCCAGCACATTTCTCAATTCTCTGAAATAAGATTGGTAATCTTGATTACTGCTGTTGAAAATATTATTTTTCCAGACAAAAATCAAATCACTGCCTGGTGCAAATCTCCAGGTATAGACCATATCGATATTGAACAGATGAAACTTTAGGTCGTGTAAAGTCCTGCTGCTTTGCTCTTCTGTTTTTCCGGTGTAATTTGATGGCGTAAGTTTTCCATTTTCTTCAAGTGTAAAAAATTCACTATAATCTACCCTCGAGTAAAAATGCCTCGCTCTGAAGGTTACATTCATCCTGTTGGTGAAAATGTAGCGCAGGTCAAGGGTGTTTTCAATGGTTTTTCTGGCTCTGCTTCCAAAAACTATATCTCCGTCCTCCAGGCTTTCAAAACCGATGGCAGTGGGCAGAGGAGCAATAAATCCTTCATTTCCTTTCCAACCGACGTGATTGGTGGTAAAAATGGTAAAAAATCGATCAGAGAATCTGATTCGCGGACCTATCATCCAGCCCCAGATATATCGGTCGGCTTCAGGATAACGGGTACCTTCCAATCTGAAATTCACAGCCAATGTCCTCCTATAATCAGAGGAGTAATGGAACCTCGCATAAGTTCCCGGAGGTATCAGATAAAAACGACTAAAGTCTCCCGTCCTGGGCTCAAAGAAATCTCTGGAGGGTTTTAGGTTGTGACTTACATAAAAGAAAAAGGCATCCCATGTTTTTAAATATAAGGCATTGTCCCAATTTAAACTGAGTCCGGTTCGAATTGGATCAGAATACAGTTGTGCATACCTGAGTTGCAATAGTGTATTCCATCTGTTGATGGCTCCTTTCGGCTCGAACTCATGGTAGGCTGCCCGGAGGTAAACTCTCCTCTCATTATTGACGAGCAGTAGGCCCAGATCATTGGGATCAAAGCTGTCGCTGATTTCGCGATATCTGGCGGATGCCCTGAATTTTCCGCTTACTTTTGCCAGTTCTAAATTGTATTGATGTCCCTGCAACGTTTCAAAATCTGACCCCAATCCCGTTATGGAATAATGCCCGTAACCTCTGACTACATACATTCTGTCATTGGTAAAAAAGCGGAAGTCAGTACCTGTGGAGTTGGCAGAGGGTGCTGAACCTTCCCGCCAGGTATTGGTATTCATCAGAGCAATACTGGAGTTGTTTCTTAGACTTTGATCTACAACCAAAACATTGTAATTGGTCAGCGGTATAGATTTGGTTTCGCGTTGGCTACCATCCGCAGATTCAATGGTGGCAAATTCTCTGCCTGATATAGCATTAAAAGCTCCTATTCCTGTTCCTTGTCTTGTCCTACCACTGAGTTTGGTCGCATTCAGTAGGTTGGAGGTTTGTGGAAAATCTGAGATGAATTCTCCTTCCTCTAATTGCTCTTCTACAGGGATAAAATATCCCGGTCTCCCTCCAACTCTTCTGGAGTAGAAAAGGTCTCCCCGATTGAATATTTCCATACCCTCGGTGAAAAATTGCCTATTCTCGTCAAAGACTATTTCAAATGGAGAGAGATTGAGCACATCCCGATCAGATGTGGCCTGACTAAAATCGGGAATAAGGGTCATATCCAGTGTAAATGCCTGACTGATGCCGTACTTTAAATCCAGTCCTCCGCTGATTCCCCAAGGATTTTCAGAGGAAAAATCTGAGTAATCTTTGGTGAGAGCAAGAAAGGGGTAAAGAGAAAGGCGGACAGGTGGTTTGATATTGGAAATTCCGTCTAATCTGCCCGACTGTTGTAATACACCATCTATACTCGGATCTATTTCTCTCCACCAGTTTTGCTCTCTCGTCCTCCTGATATTCCTTCCAAAGTTAATGCTCCACTCTTGAATGGCTACACCCGGAAATCTAATTGCCGAGTAAGGAATTCTCATTTCCACTACCCAGCCGAGGCTATCGATAGTTACTTCACTTTCCCAAACGGCATCCCATGCCATATCTTTTCTGTCTCCATACATGCGCGCATCTATCTGCACGCCTGAAGCTGTTACGGCAAAACTATAGCCGTTAATACCATCTCGGTAGGGGTCAATAATGACTTCAAAGTGATCCGCATTAGCAATGACATTTCTTTCACTGAGTTCTCGCAGGATTTTTTCCGGTTCAGGATCAAATAATCTCGCGCCTATGTAAATAGCATTATCATCGTAAAGTACGCTCACTTCTGAGGAAAAATTGGCAACAGTTCCAGGATAAGGATCAGATTGAATAAAATCAGTAGCTAGGTCGGCCAACCTCCAATCTGTCTCCTCCAGCCTGCCATCGAGCTCAACTCCTTCAGTTGCTCTGAAAGCATTTAATGACTTGTCTGACGCATGCACTTTTTCTGTAATTCCTAAAAAAAACAGTAACCCAAATGCAAGGAAAGTTACAATTGTTTTCAAAATAAAAATCTGAGTTTGATATGGCAACAAAATAGTTAACAAAGTTATCCATTCAGAGGTTTCTAGAATTAAAAGGAAAAGTTAAATTCAGACCTCCAATACCCAATACTAAAAATCAATTTAATAAGCTTAAATTTTTCGTAGAATATAATTTAATCAAATTCACGACATGGGACAATTATCATTAGCAATCTTCCCGGTAGATACTAAACTTATCACACCGGTTTTGGGGGTTAATAAACAGTGGGATGAAGTGTTTTAACCATTAAGTGGAATGCCAATTTATTCACATTTTGAATTTGATCACAAGAAATCTCGGCATATAACCTCCTATTTGATATTGCAAGGACTATGTAAGAATAGAAATAAAGAGCGAGTATTTAAAGTTTCCTCTCAAAGTGTGAAGAGAGATAGAAAATTCTACAGGAGCAGGGTGAGGAGTTTTATTTTATAACGGATAAGCTTAAAAATAGGAGTCATAAGCTGTTGCCGGATGTATTGGATCGAAAAAAAAGAGTTAGATAAGGGCAGGGGCAACTATTCCATAGCCAAATAGAAGGCATATCAAAGGGAAGCATTCGATATGCATTAATCAAAGGATGTTTAAAAAAAAATTAGCGGCTCAACAAGCGATGCTGAGACCAAGTACAAAAGTAGAACAAAGCGAACAAGAGAAGATGTCCAACAGACAACTGGCTTAGGGATTGGAGCTACAAGGGTAGACGAAAGACTTCAAGCAACTACAGGTAATCAACAATCAGCAAACAGTAGATTTGAGCACAATGAGAGCATGACCATTGACCAAGTTAAAAAAAACCATAGCCAAACAGTCAGATTTGATACTAAAAATAGAGCAAATGGCTGAAGAAAAAAGGTATAACAAACTCAAAACTGAAAGTAAGAAGCTTAAAAACACATTATTGATGATGGCATACAGAACTGAAACAGCGATGTATAACCTAATGAATGAATGTTATAAAAATAATTCAAACGATGGAAGAATGCTGCTTAAAGAAATAGTTACAACTGATGCCGACTTTATCCCAGATTACTAGAACAGGAAATTAATCATTGTACTGTACACTTTTTCAACCAATAGATACAATGAAGTAGTCCAGAAATTCTGCGATGAATTAAACCAAACAGAAATTAATTACCTAGATACTGATCTGGTGCTACACTACACATCAGTAACTTTTTAATTTAGGTGGGAATTCGAGTTCTGAGATTATGATTCCCAAACAAATTATCCACTTCTAAAAATCTGAGAGACCTTAGAGCACCTTCCTAGTTGTTGACCATTCCGAAGGGTCACGTTTCCCCAAAATTCCTCATTCTAACATACAAGTAGTTATTTTATCTGGCAGCTGTATTGTCGATATTAGGGGACTTTCAAATTCACCCTTTTGGGTGATAATTACTCTCTGAGATCGTAAGAAATTTGTGTGGTAAAAGATTCAGTGATTTTCCATTGCTGAGTTTTTATGAGATTTAAATCATTACCAATATGAAAATTTATCTTTTTCTTTTGATACTGTTTTATTCTACAACAGCAATCGCTCAAATTAACGACCTCTGGCTCATATCTTCCTTTGGTCTTGATTTCAAAAATGACCATTATCAGATCAGTTCATCAGCCGGAGAATTTGTGATTGAGACCTTTCAATCCGGTGATTACATCCTTACACAGGGATTTCATCAAACTTTTGATATGGGTACAGTGGTAGCGGAGATATTACCTGATCTGGAATTGATGGTTTATCCCAATCCCTTTACGGATATCCTCTTGCTTAAAATTACTGATAAAATTTCCCCATCAACTACTAATTTGGAGATTGTAGTAAGCGATCTTTTAGGTAGACTAATTCACTATGAAAAACCAAACTTAAATACTGTTTTTCAGCATCAGATCAACACCCACTATTGGAATGCAGGATTTTATTTACTGAGCATCCGTTTTCCCGACTTAAATACAGAAAAGACATTTAAACTAATAAAAAACTAGTTGCCTCATGAAACCAATTTTACAACATCTAAGCATCCTCTTTTTTTTATCACTTTTTTTCATCACAACAAATAGTGAGACATACGGGCAAACAGCCTTTAACTACCAGGCTGTAGTTCGGACTGCTGAAGGCACCCCCATTAATAATCAGGAGGTACTGGTCAATATCCAGCTCAGGAGAGGCAGTGCACTAGGCAATGTAGTCTATGAGGAAGATCATGAAATTGAGACCAATGACTTTGGGATTATTAACCTTCAGGTGGGAAGGGGGACCAATGCTGTTGGAAGCATGAACCTGATTGACTGGGGCGCAGGAGCTATTTTTATGGAGGTGCAGATTGGAGATCCGGAAACAGGTATAATGACACCTATGGGTGTCGCTGAATTACTAACCGTTCCGTTTGCGATGTTTTCTCAAAATAGTGGCACTCCTGGACCAGAGGGTCCCCAAGGACCAATAGGTGAGCAAGGTCCGGAAGGACCAATCGGTCCACAGGGAGATCCGGGAACCAGTGTAAGGATAGTGGGTAAGCTAGATAGCCCCGGTGATTTGCCGGATGAAGCCAATTTTGGAGATGGTTATCTTATCGATGCTGAATTGTGGGTATGGACAGGAGCTGAATGGGTAAATGTAGGAAATATTCGGGGTCCACGTGGTGAACAGGGTGAACAAGGTGAAAAAGGTAATCCCGGTACTAGTGTGACCATAAAGGGCAAATTAGATAATCCTGATGATTTACCATTTACAAACAATCCCGGCGATGGATATTTGATTGACGGAGATTTGTGGGTCTGGACAGACGATGTCTGGGAAAATGTGGGGCGCATTCAAGGCCCTCAGGGCGAACAAGGTGAACAAGGTGAAAAGGGCGACCCGGGCACAAGTGTAACCATTGTAGGAAGCTTAAACAGTCCATTTGATCTACCATCCGAAGCTGATCCGGGCGATGGTTACTTAATTGATGGTGATCTATGGGTTTGGACGGGTACTAGATGGGAAAACGTTGGACGTATTCAGGGTCCAAGAGGACAACGTGGTGAGCAAGGAGAAAAGGGAGATCAAGGCAATCCCGGTACAAGCGTAACGATAGTAGGCAAGTTAGACAGCGAGTTTGATTTACCGTCGCAAGGTAACCCCGGGGATGGATATTTGATTGACGGGGATTTGTGGGTATGGACAGAGGATGTGTGGGAAAATGTTGGAC
>RECS01000077.1 GCA_007693915.1 Saprospirales bacterium
GACCGTTGACCTTTGACCTTTGACCGTTGACCTTTGACCTTTGACCTTTGACCGTTGACCTTTGACCTTTGACCTTTGACCTCTAACTTCTGACTTTAGGCTTTTGGCCATTATCAATTCCACCCAAATACACTTTTTCAATCCAGTCCGTACCGAAGGCATAGGGTAAAAAAGCTATAGATGGAACTTCTTTGAGCACGATAAAATTGGCTAGCTTTCCTCTACTGATGCTTCCACAATGGTGCTGTGACTCCATTGCAAAAGCAGAATTTATAGTCATTGCGTTGATAGCCTCTTCAGGAGTCATTTTCATTTTTATACAAGCTAAGGACAGGACAAATGGTAGTCTTCCAGAGGGAGTGGTACCAGGATTATAGTCGGAGGCAAGTGATACTGCTAGCCCTGAATCAATCAGCTTTCTGGCAGGGGCATAATCTATGTCGAGAAAGAAAGCTGTAGAAGGCAAAAGAGTCGCAATGGTATCTGAATCTTTCAACAGGCTGATTTCTTCATCTCCCATGCATTCGAGATGATCAACAGATACTGCATTGTTTCTAACACCGACCTGCACTCCACCGGAAAGGGCAAGCTCATTGGCATGAACCTTAGTCTTTAAGCCATGATTGAGGCCTGCCTTCAAAATCCTATCCGATTCATCTTCTGTAAAAAATCCTTTTTCACAAAAAACATCTACATAATCTGCCAGCCCCTGCTCCTCAATCCTAGGTAGCATTTCTTCAATGATTTGTTTGATGTAGCCCTCTCGGTTGCTTTTAAATTCAGGTGGAATGGCATGTGCTCCCAAAAATGTCCTTTTTATCGGTATCTCAGGATGCTCTTCTTTCAGTCTATTGATTACCCGCAGCATTTTTAATTCACTGGCAGTATCTAGACCATAACCGCTTTTTATCTCAATTGCCCCTGTTCCCAAAGAAATCACCTCATCTAACCTTTTTTTAGCAGAAGCATACAAATCCTCTTCCGGACATTCCCGCAGACGCAGGGCAGAATTCAAAATACCACCACCACTTTCAGCGATTTCTTCGTATGACTTTCCCAGGATTTTCATCACAAACTCTTCTTCACGACTTTGTGCATAAACGATATGCGTATGAGAGTCCACCCAAGCCGGCAAAACCATCCTTCCACAGAGATCCCATTTTTTTCCGGTAAAATTTTCAGGAAGCTGATACATCGGTCCGTAATCCTCAATTTTTCCGTCCTTTACCTTCATCCATGCATTATCGATGGCTGGGAGATGATTTAACTCCTTACCCCTAAGTGGCTTATTTGTGTTTTCTCGCACCTGGACAAGCCTGCCTATATTGTAAAAAAGCTGTTGATTGGTCATAATAGTTTTTCTTTTTTTAGTGCAAATATAAAAAATGAATGCAAGCATCGTCCATGCCTATGTTTTTACCAAATAGTTGGGGCATTGAAAATAATTTTCTTTTGCATCTGTTTTTTCTATAACTTAGCTTTTTGAAAAAAATAAATATGACTGAAAAACATAAAACCCAGTCCAAAAATAAATCAGATTTTCCCCTTTGGGAACCAGATAAAGACCTAACAATAAGTTCTTTTAAGTCAAGTAAAACTTCAGATAGTCGTCCTCCTTTATCTGTTGACTCAGAGAATGACGGATGGAGTATTTTACAGACTTTTAAACGCGGGCAAAATAATTTAATCCTTGCTGCTTTGAATCAGGGGGTTGATGCTATTGAATTAGCTTTAGAATCAGCTGATTCGGACGAATTTAATCAACTGATGAAAGGTGTAAAAGCAGAGATGATCTCTCTTCATCTGAATTGTTCTAATGGTTCTGCACTTGTAGAAAGTTTTCATACGCTGAGGGCCTATCTGATTAAAAAAAATATTGATATTCACTTTGTGGAGGGATCGCTGAGATATGTGGGACAACAACCCTTTAGTTGGCTGGCTAAAGATATTAATGAGGCAATGCCACGGTTTTCGTTTTATTATTTTGAATCTTCAGATGCAAAAACTGTCAGAGGGCATGTAGAACAATTGGGTGACTTGTTTATAAACTTATTGAGAACTCTGGAAAATGCACCTTTTGAGCCGGAGCAAGTTTTAAAAAAATCTATATTCAGAATACATACTGGAAATGACTTCCTAACCGAAGTAGCAAAAATCAGAGCATTTTACAGGATCTGGGATTTAATTCTTAATGAACTTGATTTAGACCACTTTTTGCCTGATATGGAGGTGTCTGTTGCGCCTGAGGCATTTGGTGGAGATTTGTATTTTAATCTAATCAGGTCCACTTCTGCTGCTGTGTCTGCTGCTATCTCGGGTGGCACTAAAATTCACCTGCCTTTTATTGAAACAAATCAAAAAAATGCCCCTAATAATACAGTTGCTTTTTTATCGCGAATGCATGCCAATATACTGCATTTAATTCAACACGAGTCACACCTACACAGGGTAAGTGACCCCCTAGCAGGAAGTTATTTGATAGAGGAACTCACTGATAAGCTCGCAGAAAGGATTTGGGAAAAAGTCAGAGAAAATTTTTAATCCAGTACTTAAAAATGGGTTATGAGTAGTTGTATTTATCTGGACAATGCATCAACCACGGCTGTTGACCTACGCGTTATGGAGGAGATGTTACCTTTTTTTACGCAATATTATGGGAATGCATCAAGTACTGTTCATCAATACGGTTGGGAAGCTAATGAGGCAATTGATCAGGCAAAATTACGTCTTACGGATTTACTTCAAGTAAAAAAAGAGGAATTGATTTTTACCAGTGGTGCTACGGAATCGATAAATCTGGCTTTGCGAGGAGTTTTTGATTTATATGCACCTGTTGCCGGAAGACACATCATCTCTTGCAAAACTGAACACAAGGCGGTTTTGGATACGCTCGATGCACTAGAAAAGAAAGGTGCTACAATCAGTTGGCTCACCACTGATATAAAAGGTAGAATTAGCTTAAGTGATCTCAAGAAAGCCATTCAGAAAGATACTATTTTGGTGTGTCTGATGCATGGAAATAACGAGACTGGAGTTGTTCATCCCATTTCTCAAATTGGCGAAATTTGTAAGGAAGAAGGTGTGCTACTGTTTTGTGATGCCACACAGACAGTTGGAAAAATCCCTGTCCATCCTCGCAAAATAGGGGCCAGTTTACTTGCATTGTCCGGACACAAATTTTATGGACCCAAAGGTATTGGAGCGCTGTATATTAGTTCGGAAAATCCGCGTGTTAAATTACGCCCTCAGATAGTGGGAGGAGGACAACAAAATGGCATTCGAAGCGGTACCCTTAATGTTACTGGAATTGTTGGCCTTGGGAAGGCAGCTCAATTGGCCAAAGAGCAGATAGCGTTTGATTTTAGTCATGCTGCTAATATGATAGATAGCTTTTTCAATGCATTGGAAAATAAACTTGACGGTATACATCTGAATACCCCTGTTGACGAATGTTTGCCGCATATTATTAATTTTTCAATTGAAGGTGTCAATACACCAGAACTTCTAGCGAAAATCTCCAATAAGGTAGCTATTTCAGCAGGTTCAGCATGCAGCTCTAATTCAGGAAGACCTTCTCATGTCCTTAAGGCTATGGGTTTGTCACAGCAAATTACTGCTTCATCAGTGCGGGTAAGTGTAGGCAGATTTACTTCCGAGGGTGAAATGAAGTCAGCAGCTCAAATTATTATCGATGCGGTCAAGGAATTGCGAGCTGATAATTATCGAGTAGACAAAAGTGGAGTTGGATAGTTTCAATGAATTGAAATAATCCTATACAACCAACAAAATATAAAAAGTACTGTCCACAATGATTGGTAAAATGCTTGTTGGACTTGTATATATTGGAGGTATTGAGTCCTCCCAAAAAATCATGTCTTTAATCATGATCAAATCCTAAGCGAAAACACACAATCAGCAATCCTCAACTGTGCAACTTCTGAATCCATTCAGCATCACTTTAATCGTCTTTTCGACCGGTTACATTTTTATCGTTTACTCAGATGTTTAACACTAAAACAAAAAGATTAACTCGGAAGAATAACATATAAGCTATGCGGATCTATCTCGTTAAACTGGACAAGTTGTGTCTATCTGTTCCCCAACTTTTGGGAATGTGTTTTAAAATTAACACGGTGAAAAGTCTATTAGTCAAAACCTCTTCATGCTTTTCCCTTGGCTAACTTTTTAGGCTGCCAACAAAAAGCATTAACAAGCCAATAACCAAAAAACAGCTTACTTTGTGGAAAAATAGCATTCTTTATCCGTATTCACCTTAAATCCTGTAAATAAACTATTTTTGCAACTATATAAAAAGGTAGACATGTTACGTTCATTTCAAATTGCGCTTATTTTTTCCTCTCTTATGATTTTTAGTTTCAGCAGTTGTACTAACTATCTAAAAATGATTGAAAGAGGTGATTTTGATAATGCATTTTACAAAGCAGTAGATAAGATGCAAGGCAAAAAAAATAAAAAGCCGAGGCATGTAAAAGCAGCTGAGGAGGCATTTGCCCGAGCCAATATAAGAGATATCGATCGTATGCAGACCCTATCTGAAAGAACAGATCAGCTCGCCTTAAATGAAATGCTGAGATTAGCGCAAAACATTGAAAGAAGACAAAAAGCAATAAGTCCTATGCTCCCACTTACAGATCGCAAAGGATATCGTGCACATTTTGAGTTTTTTGATCCTACGGATTACGCTGTAAGTGCAGCAGATAATTTATTTGAGCTACATGTGCAAGAAGCTCAAGAACTATTGGAAAGAGGAAGAAGAGGAGACAAACAGGCTGCGAGAAAAGCAAATGAACTTTACCGAAAAGCAGAAAGATTGAGACCCGGAACAAATGAGGTGCGATTGGGGATTGATGATAGCTATTACTATGGCACCTCTCGCATTTATATGTTTGTGAACAATCAGAGTAATAAGGTTTTGCCCATGCGCTTAGAACGAGCATTGACAACCATCAATTTTTCTGAATTCCGGAACCCATGGCAGGAATTTTCAACACAACGAAGAGATGATGAAGACTTCCATATGGAAATTGAAATTACCCATATCGACTTAAGTCCGGAAAGAATAGTTGAACGGATATACCTATTGGAGAAAGAGATAGAGGTTGAGGATAAAAAAAGTGAATCCGACACCGCGGTAGTGACTAAAACTGTAAATGCAGAAATCACAGAAAGGGTATTAGAACGAAAATCAAAAATCAATGCCAATATAATAATAAGGGATCTTCATAATCGCCGCATTGTACACCATGAACCAGTTTTTTCAGAATACAAATTTGAAAGAATAGTGAATTCTTATCGGGGGGACAGAAGAGCTCTTCCCAATCGATTCCCAATAGGAGGAAGTGTAGCCTTCCCTTCTGAGGAGGATATGATTTATAATGCAGGTGAAATACTGAAGGACAGAATAATAGATTATGTTAGGGGGTTTGACTTATAGACTTTCTAAAAGGAAATATTTTTACAAAAAAATAGAAAGAACAAAAACAAGAATGAATAAAATAAAATCAGTACTTGTTGGCTTTTTTGCTATCCTAATTTTACTCATAGTAAGTGGGTATTTTATTAATCCCATCCAACAGGGGGAGGGAGAAATAATCATTAAGGAACAAGCTTACATTTTGTCGGATAAGCTGAATCGTGACCTTGACATGGTAGAAATGTTTTCTGAAAGTACCGCCCGCAGGGTACAGACTTTTGAACAGGAAGCAAGTCGTGGAAAAAGAGATGGATTAATTAGGTTTATCAAAAATCATATAGCATTTGACAATCAATGGAAAATCGACCTTTATGGAATTATTGGTCGTTCTGTTACGCTTAATTTTAATCTGAAAGATTCAAGAGAAGGTACCATATTGAGATACCAATATGAATTAAAAACTCCAGCTCCTGTGCGCGTTTTTGGAAGGTTTTTTAATGTAAAAAACAGTTGGGAGAGAGATCTGGATAAATGGTTGAATACATTTAAAAATGAAAATGAAAAGAATGTCCTGGCACTCATTAACGGATACTACATTCGGCAAAGAGATGAAATAGAGCGGATTTTTGTCATCAAAAGATCGCGTGTACCCTATCAGGAAATGAACGAATTTACCGTAACAGAGCTGAATAGTCTGGATTTTTACCTACAAGCTGAGATTTTGAGAGAACATCCCGTTAGCACAATGTATTATGATTTTGATGACGATGTAGAGCTTACTGACATGGCTGTTGGAGTCAGGGTGGGTGCTGACGTTGAATTACCCCTGAAATATCAGATGAAATATGTTGCTCGGGGTCCGGTAATTTACACCAGACATTATGGACATGTAAGAAATACTGTTTACGGTCATGCTGCTATTCAAAAATATCTGATCGAAAATGATTACCTCTACCGCAGACCCTTCATGGAGACCTATTTAGTGGGTGCCGAAACGACAGAAAACAATGATGAGTGGGTCACATTGCTTGAGTATTATAGAGATACTACCTTCGATTGATAAGTCCTCTCAAAAAGAGATAATTCAGGAAAATTGTCCCAAATTTTAACTATCTTTATCCAACTACTAAAGATAACAAAATGATAAAAAGCATTTTTCCTTTACTAACCCTACTCTTTTCTCCTTTTTTGACAGAAGCTGACAGCACAATGAACCAAGACAGCATCTACATCGGAGCCAGCATGTCATTATCCGGAGCCTATGCCACCCAGGGCTTAGCGGCAAATAACGGGTATTTACTTTGTGAAGAACATTTGAACAAAAGGGGCGGATTACTTGGAAAACCAATCAAATTTTTAATCTATGACGATCAATCGAATGTCGATCGGGCTAGAGATATCTACCAAAAATTGTTAAGTAAAAAAGTAATAAACGCTGTTATGGGACCATACGGATCCACATTAACAGAGGCAGTTGCCGACATTACCGAAAGCCACCAAATGACAATGATATCTCCTCTTGCAGCAACGTCCTCAATTTGGGAACAAGGCCGAGAATATCTTATTATGGTACTCCCTCCTGCTGAATTGTTTCTCGCAGGCTTAATAGATCTCGCAGACCAACAAGGATTTAGCAAGATTGCTATATTACAAGAGGAGCAGCTATTTCCTCAAGCTGCAGGGAATGGTGCCGCGAAACTCATAGAAGAAAGGGGATTAGATTTGGTATTTCATCAATCCTACAGCAGTGGCAAAAGTGATTTTACCGAAATAATCGAAGCGCTTAAAGATCAGGAGGTAGAAGTACTTGGTATGGCTGCATCATCTCTCAGCGATTTCATTCTATTTGTTCATCAAATGAATGAAAAAGGTCTTCAGCTCAATCTATTTGGCACATCAGGTGCCGTAGACCAATTTCAAAAAGAGTTGGGCTCTTTGGCTGAACTAACTCTTGGCTTATCCGCATGGGAGCCGGAACTAAATAACCCCGGAATTGAAGGTTTCACAAAAGATTACAAAAATCGGTTTGAAATATCTCCTAGCTTTCACGCTGCAGGAGCCTATGGAAGTTGCATGCTACTTGCTGAGGCTATACAGCGGGCAGAATCACTTGATCAGAATAAAATAAGACAAGAACTTTTAAATCTGGAGACCACTACCATTTTCAGTAATTATGCAGTTGATAAAAGAGGATACCAAACAGCCAACAAAGGACTTTTTATCCAATGGCAAAATGGAAAGCGGGTAATTGTCTGGCCTGAAGAAGAGGCGAATGGTGTACTTTTACTGTGGCATGAGTAACTGCCTATTTCTTCTATCAGCTTTAGTGTTCTGAATAGAGTTAAGGCTCTACTATACTGGTTTTGATCCTTCTTTCTCGAATTAAAGAATGCAAATAAGTAGATTTAATGTAACCTTTTAGAAAAATAGTAGCTCAGATTGTTCATGAGATTTCGTTACTAATAGCAAAAATATCAATAAAATTGGGAGGCGCAGAGATTTTTATCCAGTGGAACTGTAACCCAATTTTGTACATAACAAATTTCGAGCATTTTCACTTATAGCCGACAGTTTGGCTTTGCAGTAGAAATTTTGTGACTAATTCAGGTTAGCTACCTATCTCCAAGTTGCCCGCTAATAATTAATCCGGTTCAAATCCAAGTATCAGGCTGAAGTTGCCATAATCAGACCATCTTGCGCCATCGCGAATTAAATCCGGTTTATCAAATCCAAATCCATAGTCAAATCCAAGAAGTCCAAACATGGGTAGGAAAACACGCAAACCCAAGCCGGCAGATCTTCTAAGATCAAATGGGTTGTAGTCACTAAATCTGTTCCAGGCATTTCCACCCTCAAGAAAACCAAGTACATAAATGGTACTATTAGGATTGGTAGAAATGGGGTATCTCAATTCCAGTTCAAACTTATTAAAGATAGATGGGTCGTCAATTAATCCTCTTCTGATATCATTCACCTCATACCCTCTAAGTCTGATGATATCCTTACCCGTTATTCCAGTCTGTTGATTATTCAAACCATCACCTCCAAGCTCAAAACGCTCGAAAGGAGATAAACCTAATGATCGATTGTATAGTCCTAAATAACCCATTTTAGCAGAAGCTCTGAAAATCAAGTCACCAACAATAGGAGTAAACCATTCTACATCAAATCTCCATTTGTGGTACTCTAAAAACCTAAATCTATCAGATAGTTCTTCTCTTCTAATAAGGGTTTGCTCTTGAGAGGGTGTCATTATTTCCCCTCCTCGTTCAACTATTTTAGCATTTTCATTCGCAATAAGTGCTTCTCTCTCAGCATCATCTAACACCCAAAAGTTATCAGATTTAAACAGAGAATATGGTGGAGTAAACTGTATGCTTAATGAAATTCGAGAACCACTTCTTGGGAAAATAGGATCAGCCAATGAAGTTCTTGCTATTGTAGTTTTGATGGAGAAATTGTTGTAACTTCCAAAATCCACAGGCAACCCCTCAAAAGTAAAGAATGAACCATAGTCGTTCAAAGATATGTTTTCAATATTGAGGGTAGCATTAAAAATAAAATTATCATCCGGCCATGGAAGCCTTGTACCCAACCCAACAAATCCTCTCGCAATGGCCAGCGATCCCCTGCTTCCTGTTGCTTGGCTACTGAAAAAACTAGAGAATTTTGTATAGTAACCACCTACTGAAAATGAAGTCGGCTTATTTCCACCTAACCAAGGTTCTGTGAAACTTGCATTATAGGACTGGAAAAAGCGTCCATTGGTTTGTGCTCTTAGAGACAAACGTTGTCCATCACCTTGAGGTAGCGGTCTCCATGCAGAGCGATTACCAATGTTTCTAACGGAAAAATTATTAAACTGAACACCAAGTGTTCCGATCAATCCACTGAATCCACCCCAACCAGCTGAAAGTTCGACCTGATCTGAAGGACGCTCAGTAAGGTCATACTCAATATCTACCGTATATCTTTGAGGGTTAACCGGGGTATTGATACCCAGATTTTCTCCATCAAAATATCCCAGATTCATTATTTCACGTTGAGACCTGATAATATCAGCTCGACTAAATTTTCTCCCAGGTCTTGTTCTCAGTTCTCTTCTTACGACATGTTCGTGCGTCCTGTCGTTACCACGGATTACCACTCTGTCAATATTGGCTTGTGGACCTTCAAAAATCCTCATTTCAAAGTCAATGCTATCATTGTCAATTGCTGTCTCTATAGGAGTTACGTTGAAAAACAAGTATCCATCATCCATATAAAGAGAGTTAATGTCCCTCCCATCCATACTGAAATTAAGTCTTTGCTCCATAAGATCCTTATTGTAAGGATCACCTTTATTAATACCCAAAACAGAACTTAACGTTCGGTCATCATAGAGTGTATTTCCGGACCATGCAATATTTCGGACAAAATACTTGTTACCTTCGTCAATGTGGATTAATATATTGAGCCTTCCTCCTTCATCCCTCCAAATTGAATCTCCTGTAATGCGAGCATCGCTATAGCCAAGAGTTTGATAGTAATTTATAACACTCTTTTTATCTTCGTGATACAACTCGCGATCAAACCTGGAGGTGGCAAAAAGCCGTCTTCTTTCTTTGGTATCATTCATCTCACGCCTCAAACGCCTATTGGATACTTCCTCATTCCCTGTAAATCGGATGTTTCTTATTCTTACCTTACTTCCAGTATCAAAAAAGATATTCAATTCAATAGAATTGGATATTCTGGCATCTGGCTTTTGTTCAATCCGCATAGTAGCGTCAAGATACCCCTTATCACGTAACACACCGAGCATATCCCTTTCAATATTTCTCAATGCGTTCTCAGTTACAATGCTTCCCCTTCTGAGGTGTCGGGAAAGTTTCTGATTCAAGTCATCGTGATAGGATCTTTTAACACCTTCAAGTGAATGTCTGAGAAAACGAGGTCTTTCAACTAATTGTATTTCTAAAAACACTACCTCTCCAACCCTTTGTGTTTGCAGTATACGAACATCCTCAAATAGTCTAAGATCCCATAGTTTTTTCATGGCATTAGTGATGTCTCTACCGGGTATTCTAATTCGATTACCCACTTGTAAGCCTGATACTGCAATAATGGCTTGTTGATCGCTAAATTCAGCACCGGTTATGGTGATACCTCCGATTTCCAACTCTTCGACAGTTCCAAAATCAGATACTGGAATAGAATCCAATACAGGGTCCTGCGCGAAAGCAGGAAGAGAAAAGAGCAACAGTGATAATGCTAGTGCAAAGTAATTGACAAGTCTAAGAATCATTCCTCATTTATTTTCAAACCACAAAAATAGAAAAATTGAATGGCACTGAACAATAACTGATAGAGAAATAATAAATTGCAGACAAAAAAGCCATTAAGAAAAGGAAAATCTTATGGTTTAATGATGAGCAAAAAAAAAATCTCAATCCAATGCTTAAAGTTAAAAAACGATTGGAATTATCTGCCGATGGCCTTGAGTTGCTCTCCCGTTTTACCAAATCGACGTTCTCTTTTCTGAAAATCCAGAATAGCATCAAAAAAATCTTCTTTCCGGAATTCCGGCCAGAACTTCTCTGAAAAATAGAATTCAGCATAAGCCGATTCCCAAAGTAAAAAGTTACTCAATCGTTGTTCTCCTGAAGTTCGGATTAACAATTCAAGTTCAGGAAACTCAGCAGTACTTAAAAATTGACTGAACATGGACTCATCCACTTGATTTGGATCAATTTTATTCTCTGAAATAAATCGGGATAATTTTCCACCTGCCTGAGAAATATCCCACCTCCCGCTATAATTCAGTGCAAGAACCAACCGGATTTTTTTATTATTTTTTGTTTTTTCAATGGCCTCAATCAGTGCGTTATATGTTTTTGCAGGTAATTTACTAATGTCGCCTATTGCATTTAGACATACCCCCTTTTCATCGAGTTTATCAACTTCACTTCTGATGGTCTTTACCAAAAGTGTCATCAATGCATTAACTTCTCCCGCGGGTCGATTCCAATTTTCTGTTGAAAATGCATAAAGAGTCAAGCATTTAACACCTGCCTCAACTGAGGCTTCCAAAGACTCTCTAACGGCCTGCACACCATTTTTATGTCCAAAAATACGGGGTTTACCCATCAATGAGGCCCACCTTCCATTCCCATCCATAATTATGGCAACATGTGAAGGAACTCTTTTGGCGTCAATATTAGGTATTACTTTCATTAAGGTTAGTTAAGATCCTTTTTTCTAAGAGTTGAATAGTAAATAAACGAAAAACAATCAAAAGGAACTCAAAGTTAACAAATTTTATAAAGTCAGAAAAAGCGATCTAAAAATATCTTTATCAAAATAAAAAAAACACTAAAAAAAGAAATTTTTTGCAACACAATTTAGTTATTTGATCTGCAAAGTGTCCCATCGCATTTAGTTTTTAGATTAAATGAGGAAAGTCCGGACAACGAAGGGCACCGCACCGCTTAATAAACGGGCATGCAAAAGTGCATGACAGAAAGTGTCACAGAAACTATACTTCCATCCCGACGGGGGTGGTAAAGGTGAAAACGTGCGGTAAGAGCGCACGACTCTCAGAAGTAATTCCAAGAGTGGACAAACCTTGCGGGTTGAAATGTCATGTATATTTCGCTTCCATTTGGAGTCGGCTTGCCCGGCCAACGGTTTAATCCGGCGAAAGGGGTAGACAGATCAGATAAATGATGGGAGATTTACTTATTGTAGATTACAGAATCCGGCTTACAGCTTTGCAAATTTTAAAACAAGAAAAGCCGTCATTTGACGGCTTTTCTTGTTTTAATCTTATCTCTTATATGGGGCTTTAAGAGAATTGATCCTTTAAATATGAAGTACCTACGGCACTTGAGGTCAGTGATTGTTTTCTGCTACCCATATTAAGTCCCTACTAGACAATATTACATCTATAATAAACTTAAAAGATACAAGCTCCACCAATCCGACAACTCATTGGCGGCACTGTTAATTGGGTGCACGTCACAAGCTAGTATGCGCATATTGAAGTACCTACGGCACTATGAGTGCCAGGCCGCAAACGCTTTCTAATACAAATTACTGAAAAAACCAATATCTTTGTCAATAGTACTAGCAGGTCGCTAAAAGCTACAAACACGAGTTATCATCCTTCAAGTGAAAAATTATCCATATCGAAGATGAGCGAAAACCGAAGCGTGTTGTCTAAAGGATTTCGCTGAGCATTGGTAGGAACGAGATAAGAAAAGTTTAGACCAAAAATATTGTATTTGACACCAAATCCGAGGGTAAGAAATTTTCTATTCCCTTTCAATGCGTGCTCATGATGATAACCTGCACGAACTGCAAATTGATTCATATACCAATATTCAATTCCTCCCTGAATATTTATTTCTCTGAGTTCGTCGGTTAAAGATCCTGCATCGGAAAAGGAGTTCACTACTCCACTCATAACCGACTGTTCTCTTCTTTGGAGATAATCCGGATGACCCGGATCGAGCGGAGTAGGAACAAGTAGCTTATTAAAATCCAATACAAAAGTTAATCTATTGAAATCATCAAAATCAATATTCCAGGCTGCTCCAATTCCCAGATTACCGGGTAGAAAATCTTTTATTTGAGATCTTGTATAAGAAACTTTGGAACCAAGATTGGTAACCGCTACACCAAGAGATAATTCAGATAGCGGACTAAGGACTGTATTGTAAGTCAAAGATATATCTACAGCAGCGGCGGTAGCAGCGTTAATTTCAATACTTTCTACAGTTTGTCCCGCAGCGAGATTAGAGTAAATAAACCTACCAGTTACTCCGGCCGAAAAATTATCACCCAGTTTTCTTGAATAAGAAAGGCTGACATCAAATTCATTGGGTCTGCCATTCCCTGTTGCCTGGCCATTCTGATCTGTAAATTGAATATCTCCAAGAGAAAAATACCTTAATGAAAAACCCAAAGCCTGAAAATCGTCTAATCGATAATACCCTCCAATATATGCAAGATAAATATCTCTCACTAAACCTCTTAACCAAGGTGTATAGGTAGCCGACAAACTAAATCTATCAGGAGCAAAAACCAGCTTTGAAGCATTATAATGAATACTATTAGCATCGGGTGAAAGAGCTATTCCTGCATCACCTAAAGCACCTGTTCTGGCATCAGGTCCAATTCTTAAAAATGGAACAGCGGAAACAACCGGGCGGGGACAATCTCCAGTCCACTGATTTAAGAATGGATCGTAGGTACAAGGTTCGTTGGCAGAAAGATGACTGCTACTGAACAACAGGATAATTGCAAAAGCAAATGATGGTATAGATTTTTTTGCGATTCTCAACATTAGATTATTTTTAAAAGCGGTGCAAAATTACGTTTATTTTTAAGATTTTTTTTTGGTGAGATTGATCAGATTGAATATTACCTCAAAATCAACAACCTCTCGAACTTACTTTCAACAGTTTTATTGTTAAGATCAGTATGATCTGGCCTTACAGACACTTTATATAGATAAACTCCATTGGCCAATCGGTCACCAAAGTCATCTCTTCCATCCCATTCTATACCGGTCACCCTATATCCGTCACTAAAAACCGTAGTATGAATATCTTTAACCAATCTACCGGATAGTGAATAAATACCTACTCTGACATCCATAGTTCCACTGGGCATATTGTGTTCAAACTGAAATTCGGTGTGATTCATGAAAGGATTGGGATAATTTAACATTTTACTGATCTGCCCATTCTTATTATCCATTACCACAAATTCAAGCCTTGCCTCTGATTTATTATTAAGTATGTCCCATGCCGTTACATTGATCTCGTATTGTCCGGGTTCTAGATTACTAAAAGGGTAGCGAACTGTTCCCCTGCGGAAATTATCTTTTTCTGCCTGATAAAATTCATTCAGAATAATCCTGTTATTGAAGTCACCATTCAGATAAGCGCTCAATTCGTGACCTATACTGTTCCCGGTTACATTTATGCCACTTTCATCCTCAAGGATCACAAGGAGAGTTGGATTAGGATCCGTAATGCCCCCGAAAACGAATTGCTCATCATTCATAAAAAGACTAATCATCGGGCCATCGCCATCATCAGGTAACGAATCAACGGATCCACCAATTAACACATCGTCATTGGCCCCAGCTGCTCTTTCTCCCTGATCAGAAAATGCAATATAGCTTAGACGTCCGAAGCCCACTTCATAATTTATATCTTTAGGCATTATAAACTCAAAAGAAAAACGACCATTAATTACAGAGGCACTTCCCTTAAAAAGAATATTCTTCTGAACCTTAAATTCCTGTTTATTACTCCCACTTGCCTGAGCCAAGGTTGATAGCGTAACCGGTTTATCAAGCAAAGTGATATCCACTACCCCATTGAAGTCTCCGACTAAATGACCATCAAAATCGGCTATTTCTCCCTCAACAACTACTTTTTGCAATGCTTTTAGGGTGTCAGTAAACACTTCAATAGGAGTTTCATTGATTGCAGTTGTATTTACATTAAACCTGCTCAATGCAATTTTTTGAGAAGGGTCTCCTAAAAGCGCAAATTTTCTGGCATTCACATTCAAAGTGTCTATCCCATTAGAATTTTTGGCATGCATCATTACATCTCCAACAGCCAATTGATGTCCATCGCTATCAATTTCAAACAAACGCTCAAAAACTGCACGTGTAACCCTTTCATTGGCAGTTGCGAACACTAGTCTTGTGGTCGTTAAAAGTGAAAAAGCTCCTCCATTGGGGCTCAAAATTACGTGTTCACCGGCCGAGGTGACTGCCGGGTCATCAAAATTAGCAAATGAACAGGTAGCTGTTACCATTAATGGCAATCTATCCCGATTGGTCCAGGATTGAATATCCTCAATTTGCAAAATCCTCTCCTGTGCCCATCCTGAAGGACCACCATGACCAAAGTAATTCAATGCCAAAACACCCCTATTGATCATGCTATTTATCTCTCTTCTAGCCTCTGGAAATCGACTTCCTCCAGGGGTTGACACTCTTTCATATGCGTCGGAATATACTTTTTCAAAATTTATTTCAGGGTGATTTTCTCTTATCATCGATACTAGGCTTCGGGTCTGTCTTAAGTGTGTATTGTTATCACCATCATCAGCCACTACACCCATTTTCAGCATCCAATCACCAGCACCATCAGAGTTTAAGTCGTAATGAATTAACTTATTGACTACATTAGCAGCCTCCGTTGCCGTCCTGACAGGCAATCTCCCTACAGAAATGTCAATAGCCCCTACAAGATTAGCACCCTCATTATCGTCCAGCAGGGCGAAATAATCATCACTGGGAAAAGACGATATAGCGTTTAGTGAATTAGGAGTCTGATAGACCGGGATAAAATTCTGATCCGGCAAATCCGGCATTAATCCCCGATAATCGTAAGACGCATCACCAATAAGTAGCAGATATCTAAAGTTATCTGTTCTGTGGTAAAACATCCTTGCAAAATCTCTGATTGCGGTCACATCTGCCGAGCCACCTCCAAATTCATTAAAAACCTTATCCACAGAAACCGCAACTACGTCAAGGCCACTAAACACCCTTCTGTGATCGGCAAGTTCAAGGGCTGCCTGTTCAAAATCAGGATGATATACAATGACTAGTTCAGCTGTCTGAAAAGCATGCAGATTTTGATTTTCAATTTGACCAATAACCCTTGGTCGGAGATGACTTCCATCTGCACGGAATATGGCAAATTTACTTAATCCTTCCCTTGAAAAAGAAAAACGTAATCCCTGGGGCGAGGTCTGCGGTATAAGAGAAACCACCTCATGAGGATTACTGATATCCCAGACTTCAAGATCGTGATTGGTACTGTTTATCAAATCGTATGCTGTAACCTGAGAGATAGAATCATAGTGATGAAAAAGAAGTGGAGTCCCGGAATATTGCAGATCCTTTCGACCTTGAATTTGAATAAAATCTAACCACGCATTAAATACAGAACCTGAATTACTAACTTCAAAAGTTATAGACAATGGATTTTGTCCTACTACTTTTTCACCCGATATCCCAGCCAAAGTGGCATAATTACCCTGAAGACTAGTGGTATTAACCTGACCTACACTTCTGGTAAATGATTGATTACCGATACTTATCCTGACTGTGCTGGATGTATTGGATCGTACTGCGAACTCAGACCAAAGCTTCAATTCTGTTCCCGGAACAAAATCTTCAAGATTAAAGTGAGTACTATAATCTCTTGTTCTCACATTAGCAAAATTATCACCAAACCACCTTTGCCCACTTCCATAAAACCCAGGTGCAGCACCCATTAAATTAACTCTATCGATTTCGAACCTTTCAAGGTAGTCGTATTGGTTCAAAATTTGCTGGGGACTTCCAGTAGGAGTGGTTTGTTCAATAGTTAGATTTTCCTGATCATCAATTTTTAGGAAATAATAATTGTAGTCATCATAAATATTTTTTGGCTTTTCATATCGATCTACGGTAATATTATAGTGCCAAATTGATGGTCCTTCAGCAAAGAAAAGCAAATATCCACCCTCTCCAAAAGTATTGGCTCCGCCCATTCGTTTAACCGGCACCTCCTCCACATCATCTACCCGGGGCGCACCAGCTAATTGCGGCAACATACCACCTCTGTTTCCCAAAACTTTTAATTGATCAACTCTAATATTCGAGGGATTAATTCCTGCTTCATTGAGTACTTCAGCATCAATTCTGAATATACCGGATTTCCCAACCGCAATTTTTACAATCTGTCCATCTGCTAATTCTGAATGATCTTTAAATCCTGATCTGCCCGCGGCAGGACTAGTCGGACCCTGCGGAGAAAATGAGACACTTAACATGATTTGTTCAGCCAATTGTAAATTATTGCCCTGCATCCACATAGGGACAAAAAATACTCTTGCAAAAAACTGCCCCCTCTCCTGTTCAATAATGTATGAATACCTTATGGAACTCTGCAGCTGATCTCTAACATCTGAAGATACTGAAAATGAAGGAGATACTGATCTTCTTACTGTAGCGTTAATGTTTATTGTACCTGGTCCGGGGATCGAAAATCGCTCTACATATATAGGAAGCGGGATTTCTGATGAACTGAAACCTGCACCATCAAAATAGGGGATAGAAAGAGGTTCTTCACCATTTATTAATTCCGGGACTGGAAAATTATTCCAGTCTAGCCTGATGTCAAAAGAATTATTTTGGGCATTCACCTCAATTGTAAAAAAAGAACAAATGACAATAGAAAAAACAATAATTCTGGTAGACTGCAAATTAGGCCGTTGAAAAAAACTAACTGAATCCTTTAGTAGCATAGCTATATTACTTTTTTCCCGAGAGTAAGCGGGGACAAGACAATGAAAATTTAAAAAGTATAGCTCTAATCGATATTCAAAATTTATTTAGGATTAACAGGCAATTAACGGTGAAAGTTCGTAGGTATTTTAAATGTTAAAAAACTTCCACCCCAATAAGATTCATGATAAAAATCTTCAAACCCTTTTTTTAAAGCGAAACAGGGAAACTTTTCTTTTCAAGAATGAAAATTTTAACACATTGAAAATAAAAAACTTTCTACCCAAACCTCGCTTCAACGTTCACAGACGCAAAGATATTAACTTTTTTTCTATCACATAAAAAAACTTAAATTAAAATAGATTTGACTTTTTTTCCATATTTGTACTAATTAT
This sequence comes from Saprospirales bacterium, assembly GCA_007693915.1. Classification (GTDB taxonomy): domain Bacteria; phylum Bacteroidota; class Bacteroidia; order Chitinophagales; family Saprospiraceae; genus PWJY01. The sequence continues at coordinate 18,119 of RECS01000077.1, forward strand.
CCACTTATCAGAATAGCTTAACAGAACGCTTAATCCTAATAGGGAAATTGGGGAGATAGAAAGGGTGGGTAAAAACTCAATTCCAATATATCTGTTAAACTTAAGTTTAAAAAACTGGGTTAGGTGCCTAAAATCCAACAAAGGTGACTTAATAAGTTGCCATTATTAAAAATACAAATGAGAAAAAAAACAAAACGTGGTGTCAGTTATTTGATCCTCTGTTTTTGGGCAGTTTCACTTTTCTATTTTTACAGCCCGTCGGCTCAGGCACAGGATCATATATACAGTCAGTACTACAAAGTACCTGAAGCTATCAATCCAGCATTCAGTGGGATTTCAGAAAATGGGAGGATTGGAGCTGCATTCAGGTCTCAATGGTCTGGGTTTGAGAATGCCTACCGAACCTATTCCCTTGGATACAATCAATATTTCAGGAGGATTAACAGTGGTTTTGGCCTACTTGCTATGGTTGACAACCAGGGTGATGGCATCCTAACACAATCTAAAGTATCAGCATTTTATTCTTACAGGATCCATATCAATAGCAAAACCTTTATACAATCCGGAATTGAAATAGGCGGTGTGCAATCTAGATTAGACTGGTCAAAATTGGTTTTTGGCAATCAAATAGACCCTATCCTCGGACCTATCGGGCAGGGTCAAGCCGGGGGCGATGGACAAAGAACTTCAGAGGATTCAAAAACCTATCTGGATATTGGCTTTGGTCTTTTATTTAGTTCACCATCCTTTTTCGCAGGATTTGGATTAAAACATCTGAATAATGCCAATGTAGGCTTTTTAGATAATCCGGGACCCTCAGGAGCACGATACCCGGTTTTATACTCACTTTTAATTGGTACTGACTTTCAAGTGTTCTCAAATGACCAAAACAGATTAAAACCCAACCTCCTTTTTGCAGGTCAAAAAGATCTTTATCAACTCAATGTCGGATTGCATTATACTTTTGGACAATGGTCTTCAGGTCTTTACTATCGGCATAACTCCTCGTTTTCAGATGCGGTTCAGGTTCACTTTGGGTTTAATTTTGAGAATTTTAGTTTTGGCTATTCTTTTGATTTTACATTATCCAAACTTGCTGATCATACAAAAGGTGCACATGAATTCACCCTTTTATTACAAATAGACAATAATGGCAACAGAAGAAATGTTAATTACAGCGATTGTCTTAACTTATTCAGACATTAAGAATCGGGATAAAAAAAAATAAAAAGTTAACGTTTTAAAAAAATATTGTCTGTATAGATCTTAGATTCTATATTTGTGGACTACAAAATAAAATTCATAAAAAATGAGTAGGAATTTCCAAATTATGATTTTTCTCCTTTGTGCAGGATTATTGGTCAGCTCTTGCAGACAACAGGAAAGGTCTTCCACCACAGGTTGGGCGTATAATGACACCGAATGGGGTGGTTTTGAAAAATTAGAATATGAGGGTCAGATAACCGGACCGAATCTGGTACTCATTACCGGTGGTACTTTTACCATGGGTCAGACCGATGAGGATGTTATGTTCAGATGGGACAATACCCCAAGAAGGGTAACTGTCTCTTCTTTTTATATGGACGAGACTGAAATAAGTAACATCGACTACAGAGAGTACCTCCATTGGTTGAGAAGGGTTTATGTTTCTTATCCTGAGGTTTGGAGAGAGGCACTACCTGACACTCTTGTTTGGAGAGATGAATTGGCATATAATGAACCTTATGTGGAAACTTATTTCAGGTTTCCGGCTTATGACGACTATCCTGTCGTGGGTGTATCATGGGTCCAGGCTACTAAATATGCTGAATGGAGAACAGACAGAGTTAACGAATGGCTGCTGATTGAAAGAGGAATATTAAACCCAAATCCAGACCAGCAAGACGCGGACAATTTCAATACAAGAGCTTATCTCGCTGGTCAATACGAGGGTAGTGTCAGAGAAAATCTTCCTGACTTAACCACAGGAGGTGAAAGAAGAGTAAGGTTTGAGGATGGTATTTTATTGCCAAGTTACAGATTACCAACTGAAGCAGAATGGGAATATGCAGCCCTCGCACTTCACGGAAATGAGGGTCACAGAGGTGATGATTTAATCACAGACAGAAGAATTTATCCATGGAATGGTACTTCTATGAGATGGCAGAGAAGAGACAGATTTCAAGGAAATATGTTAACTAACTTCAAGCACAGCGGTGGAGATTATATGGGTACTTCAGTCAACCTGAATGATGCTGCATCTATTACAGCTCCTGTAAGATCATTCTTACCTAATGATTTTGGGTTATATCACATGGCAGGAAATGTTAGTGAATGGGTAAAAGATGTTTACAGACCGCTTTCAACTGAAACATTTAAAGATACAGATCAGCACGATTTGAATCCATTTAGAGGGAATGTTTTTATGGAATACCTAAAGGATGAAGATGGAAATTACCTTGATAAAGATAGTTTGGGGCGTCTTCAACAAAGAGAAGTTACTGAAAGGCACCTTGAGGAAAGAAGAAATTATAGGGTAGCTGATGCAAGAGGATACGCAGATGGAGATGATGAATTTGTTACCTACGCATTTGGAGAGCATTCCCTAATTAACAATGATTCTAGAGTTATCAAAGGAGGTTCATGGGCAGATCGAGCTTACTGGCTTTCCCCATCAACTAGAAGATTCATGGATCAAAATGCATCCTCAAGAACAGTTGGTTTTAGATGTGCTATGACCAGGACTGGAGGACCGACCGGCAATGAAGATACAGCTGGTAAATCTTTTGGAAGGAGATTCAGATAATATATTAATTGAAATTAAAATGCAATCCCCGGTTTCATACGTTATGATTCCGGGGATTTTTTTATTTATTTTATGGAAAAAATTTATCAATATTATCTCAAATGTAATGGGATATCAATAGACAGCAGAAAAATTGAGCCGGGAAATATGTTCTTTGCTTTGAAGGGCCCTAATTTTAATGCCAACCAATTTGCGTTACAGGCCATAGAAAAAGGAGCAATATATGCAGTTGTAGATGATGCTAAAATTGCAAAAAAACACCCACAATTAATACAAACTGATGATGTACTAATTACTCTACAGAAGTTGGCCAACTATCATCGGATCCATTTTAAGGGGGTTGTTTTTGCTCTTACCGGATCAAATGGAAAAACTACCACTAAGGAATTGATCGCTTCTGTTATGAGCCAACAGTTCAAAACCCACTACACACCCGGTAATTACAACAACCTTATCGGACTTCCTTTTACCATATTAAATATGCCGGAGCAAACTGAATTTTTAATACTCGAAATGGGTGCAAATGGACCTGGTGAAATTGAGAAACTGTGTGCGATAGCTAAACCTGATTCCGGTTTGATTACTAATATTGGAAAAGCTCATCTTGAGGGTTTTGGAAGTATAGAAGGAGTGAAAAAAGCAAAATCCGAATTGTATAACTCACTAAAGAGTGATGACGGAACCGCTTTCGTTAACCTCGATGAAAAATTCTTAGACGAATTGAGTTCTCCGATTACAAAGAAAATTTTCTATGGAAGTAGATCTGATGGAAAAGTCAGTAAATTAAATCTTAAGGCCTGCTTACTGGCTCATTATCCTACACTTAAAATAAGTTTCACCTGGGAGAATAATACCACGCAATATGTAGATTCCAACTTACCGGGTAGTTATAATTATGCCAATATCATTACCGCCATTGCAGTTGGTAAATTTTATGGATTGAGCGACGCCCTGGTAATCAAGGGCATTCAATCTTATACACCAAAAAACAACAGATCTCAATGGGAACAAATTGGGACCAATCGATTTTTTATGGATGCCTACAATGCCAATCCAAGTTCTATGCGTGCTTCGCTTTTTAGTTTTCTTGAAAATTGCTCAGAATTACCTATCCTAATTCTTGGAGACATGAGAGAGGTTGGTGACTACAGCCTCTATGAACATCAAATTCTCATTGACGAACTGTATCAAAAATCAAAAAAAATCAAAGAATTATGGTTAGTTGGTGAAGAATTTCAAAAAATAAATATTAAAGGAAAAACCAAAAGATTCCTAAACTCTGATGAAGCCAAAAAGTATTTTAAGCATCAAAATTATTCGGGAGAGGTCTTTTTTATGAAAGGATCAAGAGGAATTGCACTTGAAAAAATAATTCCCAAACACTAACTATCATTCTTAGAAGAAGTCAAGGCATCCCAAATTCGCTTACTGATATCTCCTTCACACATCATCTGATAATCAAGATGACTGCATGGAAGTAAATCAAGAGGATTGAATTCTTTACTTAAAGAAAACCACCACCTACCACTCTTTTTACTTCTGTAAAACAAAACTGATTCGGCCTCAGACGGTCCGGATATAGCTATTTCTACCAACTTTTCCCTTTGTAACGGATAATCTCCCACTCTGCAATTCACCCCATCTAGAAAATACCATACCAATTGGGCAATGAGGTTGGCAGATTGATTGAGATGAGGTCCTTTCGAGTCAAAACCACTTATCCATAACACTTTACTGTTGTCGGCCAATCCATAATACCTCGCCAACCTGCACCCCTCCTCAGAGGTCAATCCGGAAATACCCTCATCACACTTGCCTGGTGCATCAGATTTGCGAATAGCAGAAAGTGATATTATTCCTACTTCTCTCTCTCGGAGAAAGGGCTCTACCTCCTTCATTGATTCACGGAGTTCCCCTAATCTGAGCAAACCTGATTTACTTGATTTAAATAAGCTTTTGTTGAGTCCATTTAGATGTTGTTGGACGGCTATATAAGCTACATCACTTTTAGAAGCATACTTATCTATATAGCCAATGCCTGACTTACCATTAGCAGAGATGATACTCAGGTTTCTGACTACCAATTCCCTAGAAATATCAGCTTCCATATCTCCCGGATCACCAATTAACACAATTAAATCACCTGAGTTTAACCACTTCCTGAAGTCATTAGGAAATTCATCTCTAGAATCAGCTTCACGAAAAACAGGATGCCCCACTAGTGCATCAGGAATTCCAAAAGTACAAAGTTCATGGTTTACCGCCCCATCAAACTCTCTTCCTGTAAAAGAAAAAAAACGTATCCTTAAATTCTGTATTGAATCAATATTTTCTACCTCAATACTCTTTTCCGAATCAAAACTTGAACTCTTCATGATTTATTATTTTTCACAAAGATACATATATTGAATAATTTTAATATAATATGCCTTAAAAAAAATCATATCAAAGGTAGGCGTTGCTATGTATTGACCTTTTTGATTCCATAAATTAAATAACTTACTATCAAACCTCTTAGCTAAGGCTTTAATTTTAAATCGCTTGTAATTTCATACACTAAAATATATTACACATCGTCCTACTTGAGTCTGCTTTTTCTATATTTGCAAAAAAAAGATAGAAAGGTGAACCAAAAATTTGACAAATATCTCGCAACCGCACCTGAAATAGTATTTGAATGGAGCGACTCAAAAACAGAGGCCAAAGGATGGGTAGTTATTAATTCTTTAAAAAACGGAGCAGCAGGAGGAGGCACCAGGATGCGGGAAGGACTCACAAAAGACGAGGTACTTGCATTGGCGAAGGTAATGGAAATAAAATTTAGTGTAAGTGGACCCGCCATTGGTGGAGCCAAATCAGGAATAAATTTTAATCCGGCTGATCCCCGAAAAAAGGAAGTATTAGAAAGATGGTTTAAGGCAGTAATCCCCTTACTTAAAAGTTACTATGGGACAGGTGGTGATCTAAATGTTGATGAAATATTGGAAGTCAATCCAATTACAGAGGATTACGGACTTTGGCATCCACAGGAAGGTGTCGTCAATGGACATTTTAAACCCAATTCAGGAGATAAAGTCAGAAAAATCGGACAACTCAGAACCGGATGCAACAAAATAGTTGAAGACAATCGCTTTGTACCCGGCGGACCAAGAAAATTTGCCATTGCAGATATGGTAACAGGATACGGAGTGGCTGAGGCTGTAAAAGCTTTTTACGATCTATATCACCAAAAGTCACCTGACAAAAAACGCGCCATAATACAAGGTTGGGGAAATGTAGCTTCTTCTGCTGCTTTCTTTTTAGCTGAAATGGGTGTAAAAATTGTTGGAATTATCGATAAAAATGCAGGACTTATTAGTGAAGATGGTTTTAGTAGGAAAGAAATTGGGAAATTTTTCCAAAACAAGAAAGGCAATCAGCTAAATGTAAAAAATGCACTTTCTTTCGAAGAGACCAACCAGAAGATATGGGACATACCTGCTGATATCTTTATTCCGGGAGCGGCATCTAGAATTGTGAGCAGAGATCAGGTGGACAGGATGTTAGTCAATGGACTGGAAATCATGTCTTGCGGAGCTAATGTGCCCTTTGTTGACGATGGTATATCATTTGGCCCAACAGCCAAATACACGGACAGCAAAATCGCGCTTATTCCGGATTTCATTGCCAATTGTGGTATGGCGAGGACTTTTGCCTATCTAATGGGAGACGATGTAGAATTGACAGATGAGGCTATTTTCAATGACATCTCAGCCACTATATTCAAAGCTATTCGGGAAGTTCAACAACACAACCCGGAACCAAAAGGAATATCTACCACTGCATTGGATATAGCGCTGGAAAAATAATTTGATGCTCTTGAATGGCAACAGTTTTTTAATCTTTTCTTTATTTCCCGGCTAAAATAATAAATGAAGTGGGTCGCTCTGTCACGCCTGTGGCTTGATAAATTAACGTTTTGACTGTGGCATAAAGACAGATTAAGTCTTTAAATGTATTACTCTTTCACTACCTGAATAGTCTTAGAAACTTCTCCATGAATGAATCGCAGAAAATACAATCCACTACCCCACTCCCGAACATCAATAGATTGTATATCACTCATATCCATGACGTAGTCCCCTATTTGTTTTCCTGTTATATCATGAATGCTTAGATTTACTTTACCCAAGCTCTCTATGGGTTCAAGATTCAGGAAATTCATCACCGGATTTGGGTAAATATTTATTAAAATGCCGAAATCTTCAAAATCAACAATAGAGACCGGGCTACAATCACCCTCTTCATCACCATCGAATTCCCACCCGTTCAGGTCTATTAGTATATCCTTTCGGTATTGATCGGTAACGGGTGCAAATTCCATCCCAACAGCTCCTAATTGAATTCCTGTAGGTACATTTTCCTGTGATGCCCAACCCATTAAGGTGGCTGAATAGTTTTCACATTGCATACCTGAGTTATTGAACATGGACCTCATATTACTTGCATTGCTTATATCCCATTCTGCAAGATTTTGATTAAAAGAAAAAGCATTGTTAAACATCATCCAGAAATCGGACACATTGCTCACGTCCCAACCTGAAATATCCTGATTAAATGAATATGCATTACTGAACATAAATGCCAAATTACTTGAATTACCTACATCCCAGTTGCCTATATCCTGATTAAAAGATTCAGCTCCGGAAAACATTCCCCTTAAACTGCTAACATGACCAATATCCCATACACTAATATCCTGGTTAAAAGTAACTGCATAACTAAACATGCCGGACATATCAGTTACACTACTAATATCCCATACGGAAATGTCGTGATTAAAAATCAAAGTACTGCTAAATATGTTTGCCATATTGGTAACCTTACTTACATTCCAGCCACTAATATCACTGTTAAACAATCTTGCACCACTGAACATACCCGCCATATTGGTTACCTTACTAACATCCCAACTACTAATATCTGAAAAAAATGCTGCTGCCCCATAAAACATTCCCGACATATTGGTTACCTTACTTACATCCCACTCACTTAAATCACTATTAAAAGAAGAGGCTCCACTGAACATTCCTGACAAATTGGTTGCTTTACTTACGTCCCAGCCACTTAAATCCTGATTAAAATTAGTCGCCAGGTGAAACATTGATCTCATATTTTCAACATTACTGACATCCCAACTACTGATATCCTGATTGAAACGACTAAAACGGGGGAATCCAAATGGGTCATCTTCTCCATAAAACATATAAGACATATCGGTGACATTGCCCACCTCCCAACTACTGATATTTTGATTAAAATTCCATGCCAGTTTAAATACACCACCCATATCCCTGATATTATCGGTAGTCCATTCCCAATTCGCCTGATTTCCATTTAGAAATTCGCAACCTTTGAACATATTTCTCATGGTTTCTACACCACTTAAATCGGGGACATCCTCAGCCGTTATGTCCATTAAAGCTGACCCTAAAAACGCATCTTCCATACTCGACCATTGAATACTTCCCCATTGTAAAATCTCACTAAGTTTCCAGGGATTCTCTGAATCTACCATATAAATGCGCGGAAAATCTCCAACTATTTCAATGCGATAAGTCGTGTTATTAGCTAGACCAGATATAGTGGCAGTTCCACTCAGGTCAGACATTACACCATTATTATCAGGATTATCAAGCTGTTCCCAATATAGCTCATAATTGTAACCATCTCCTTGTGTAGGAATAGTTACAGACTCGGAATTCATGGTATTCCAAACAGTGATGAAATTATCAGCTGAGCCGGGAACTATTTGAGCCTGTATTAATAAAGGAAAATAAAATAAAAAGGTGAGAATAAGTGATGAGGTCCGTATTTTCATAACTTATGAAATTTATTAAAAAACCAAAGCTAAGAAAAAAACTGGATTAGTCAATAATAAATAGGTTATTTTAAGAATAAACTAATCTTATTCTTAAAATATAGGACTGAACAATAGGTTGTAGAAATAAGAAAAAATACTACTCTAAACCACTCACGAACTCCCCAATGCGCTTACATGCTTCTCTTAAATCCTCTTCTGAAGAAGCATAAGAAATCCGGAAATAATTAGCTGCACCAAAGGCTGAACCGGGGACAACAGCTACACCGCTTTTTTCCAGTAATAGCAAGCAAAAATCGTCTATTGAACCAATGTTCGAGCCATTGAACTTTTTGCCAATAAGATCTTTGGCTTCGACGAACACATAAAATGCCCCTTGTGGGTTGTTGACCTTAAATCCGGGAATCTTGGATAACAATTCCAAAATAATATCCTTTCTTTTTGCAAAGGTATCCCGCATGAGTTCAACTTCTGATCTATCCCCGTTCAATGCAGTAACAGCAGCCATTTGAGAAAAGGCGTTTGCCCCCGAGGTAAACTGCGCCTGTACTTTGGAACAAGCTTTCGCCAACCAGAGCGGAGCTCCCATGTATCCCAATCTCCAACCTGTCATAGCGAAACCCTTAGAGAAACCATTGACAGTTATTGTTCTTTCCAGCATTCCTTCCACACTTCCAATACTAAAGTGCTTTCCCGAAAAATTGATATACTCATAAATCTCATCAGACAATACCATAAGATGGGGATGATCAAGCACTACCCTACTGATCTCCCTAAGTTCTTCTTCAGAAAAGAAACTACCGGTGGGATTACAAGGTGAAGAAAAAATGATCAATCTGGTTTTTTCTGTTAGGGCAGCCTTTAACTGTTTTGCATTGACTTTGTATTCATTTTCTATTCCGGCAAACAACTCAATTGGTACGCCTCCCGCCAGTCTAACAATTTCAAAATAAGATACCCAATATGGAGTAAAAAGAATCACTTCATCGCCTGGATCAAGGAGAGCAAGACATACATTGGCAATACTCTGCTTGGCTCCATTGGAAACCACGATTTGATCAATACTGTAATCTAACCCATTTTCACTTTTGAATTTATTGGAAATAGCTTCCCTTAATTCCATTTTACCGGGCACAGGAGTATATTTTGTGTGTCCATCTTTTAAAGCCTTCCATGCAGCTTCTTTAATTGGATAAGGAGTGTCAAAATCAGGTTCCCCCAAAGACAGTGAAATTACATTTCTCCCCTTAGCTTTAAGGTCCCTGGCAAGTTGGTCCATTTTTATGGTTGCCGACTCCTGCATTTCTGATATCCTCCTTGAAAGTTTCATTTCCATTTAATTTTATCCACTGATCAAACCCTATTTCTCAAGAATAGGACGGGCAAAGTTCAGCTTTTTTGAACTAATTTGGTTGTTTTATTAACAATAATTTCCGCTTGTAAAACAAATAGGAGGACTGCAGGTCTTTAGAACAATAGTTTTTGTCGTAGTATAGACCTTTGGATAGGTTTTTTTTTAATTTTACATTTAATAAATTAGCAACATAAATAATCTACTAAATTAGTATGAATAGCAAGAAAACAGAACTATCCAACAAAATTAAAGCTGCTAAGCCAGGAGGAGGACAGGCAAGAATAGACAAACAACATCAAAAGGGGAAATTGACAGCAAGAGAAAGAATTGAGCTCCTTTTAGACAAAGGAAGTTTTCAGGAAATTGGAATGTTGGTTACTCATCGGTGTAATGACTTTGGCATGGAAAATCAAAAATTCCCGGGAGATGGCGTAATTACAGGATTTGGAACTGTAAATGGGAGGTTGATTTACGTTTACTCACAAGATTTTACCGTTTTTGGTGGTTCACTTTCAGAGACCCATGCAGAAAAGATATGTAAAATCATGGATAAGGCTATGGAGAATGGTGCGCCCGTTATTGGTTTAAATGACAGTGGAGGAGCCCGGATTCAAGAAGGCGTAAATTCTTTAGGAGGATATGCAGACATTTTTTATCGTAACGTAATGGCAAGCGGCGTGGTACCTCAAATATCAGCTATCATGGGGCCTTGTGCAGGAGGGGCTGTTTATTCACCTGCCATTACCGATTTTATCATTATGGTCAAAAACTCCTCCTATATGTTTGTAACCGGACCCAATGTTGTAAAAACTGTTACTAATGAATCAGTTTCTTCGGAAGACCTTGGAGGGGCATCAGCTCATAGTACTAAGTCAGGAGTTACCCAGCTAGTCGCAACTAACGATTTAGATTGTATAGAAAAAGTAAAAAAGCTACTCTCCTATCTCCCTCAAAACAACAGAGAAAAGCCCAAAAAACTATCCTATAAATTTGGGGACGAAAGCAGACCTCAATTGGACAATATCATTCCTGAAAGTTCAACTCAGCCTTACGACATTAAAGAGGTTATTGAAGAACTCAGTGACCACGAAAGTTTTTTTGAAGTTCAGTCAGATTATGCTGAGAACATAGTGATCGGATTTTGTAGGATAGCGGGGAGAAGCATTGGCGTAATTGCTAATCAACCCTATTCTCTTGCCGGAGTTCTGGATGTGAATGGCAGTAAAAAAGGTGCCCGGTTTGTTCGTTTCTGTGATTCATTTAATATTCCACTTTTGGTTTTGGTTGACGTGCCCGGCTTCCTTCCGGGCACGGATCAGGAATGGAATGGAATTATTTCAAACGGTGCAAAATTGCTTTATGCTTTCAGTGAAGCAACGGTTCCCAGTATTACTGTCATCACGAGAAAAGCATATGGTGGAGCCTACGATGTAATGAATTCCAAACACATAGGAGCAGATCTCAACTATGCCTGGCCAACCGCGGAAATTGCAGTTATGGGAGCTAAGGGAGCGAGTGAAATTATTTTCCGTAAAGAAATCAATGCCGCAGATAATCCTGCAGAAAAACTACTCGAAAAAGAAAAGGAATATGCCGAAAAGTTTGCCCATCCATACAGAGCTGCTGAAAGAGGCTTTATAGATGAGGTGATATTGCCGTCAGATACAAGAAAAAGACTAATAGCCGGATATGATTCTCTGGAAAACAAAGACAAAAAGAATCCTTATAAAAAACACGGAAATATCCCTCTTTAACCCACTTAACAGAAAAGCTAAAATATGAAATTCCCATTACTCTTCACTCTAATTTTTCTTATTTCAAGCTGGGGGGATTTATTACTGAGCCAAAATGTTGAGTTAATTCTGTCAGTAGAAGAAACAGAATGTACCTCAAATGAGGATTTTGATATATTTTTTACCGTCAACAACTGGGAAGATGTGGGAGGTGTATCAGGTACTATCGAATGGGACGAAACAGAACTCGAATTTAAGACCTTTGAAGAATCATTTCCCTCTATGGGTTCCTTTCTGATTGACACAGGCCAGATTTCCATTGGATATTTGACTTTTAATTGGTTCAATGCCGAGGGAACAGACCTTCCTAATGGAAGTACTGTAATGACAATTAGCTTTCAATTAGTAAGTCCGGGAAACGAAGGTTTTCATGAAGTCAATTTTTCCAATTCTCCCACCGAAATGGAAGTTATTAAAATCGATAACAGTTTTAATGTTTTTGCTGCGGACTTTGAAACCTTTGATGGAGGAGTTGAAGTTATTAATAATGAAACACCTGACCTGGAATGCATACCCAACTTTTCTTTAGAATTAGACGAAAACGGTGAAGCTACTCTTAATCCCAATGATCTGGTTCTATTTATTTCCATTGCTTGTGGTACAGTTGATCTTGCTGCTTCGCAAACCGAGTTTGATTGCGATGATCTGGGCACTTCTACTTTAGTTGTTACTGCAACTGCCAATAATGGAAATACTGCTACTTGCAACGTACAACTCACGGTATTCTCAGATGATGATCCCCAACTGGAGTGTGTGGCTTCGTTTACCGTTGAACTGGATGAAAATGGTGAAGCGACTATTGATC
>RECS01000116.1 GCA_007693915.1 Saprospirales bacterium
ATACAGGAGACGGATTGGGGAATTCGTTTACAGTTACATCAAAACAACATTCTCCGATGTTACCGGCTAAATCTTCAACTTCAAAACAATTGGTAACTGTACCTACCTCAAATGTAGACCCGGATGGAAGTCCTGTTGTCTGTATTATTGTAGCATCTCCACCAGTTTGATAAGATACCTGCAGCTGAGGACGAGGGTTTTCACCCGGAAAAGCCTCACCTGTCCAAAATCCGTTTGTACCGAATGGAACAAGCCACCTACCGGGATTATTATTTATTGTCAGTACTCCGTCGGTTGTAGGTCCAGTTCCTAACTCCCCTACCATTCTCACAGCAAAACCATTACCATTATTGGCATAAACAGCCATCCCTGAAGTTCCACCAGCGGGGATAGCAAAGGGATCGCTAAAAGGAATCTCATATAGGGAAACAGTTGGAAAACCCGCACCTATAAATACGTCTTCATTTCCTACTTCTACCCATCCGTCAGGTGAATTCAGATTACCCTGAAATTCGCCATCTCTCATAAAGACTCTGATATTATAGTTACCAGCCGGTGCTCCTGCGAGTGAAGCCTGCACTTCAACTGATGTTACCAGAATATCTTGGTCTGTAGTTTCATTATCAAGGTTAATAGCCCAACCTGTCCAGAAGTTTGTAAATGGAACATCCTGCCTTAGAGGATCGGCATCTGCAACAAACGGACAATTATCAGTAGCTGTTACATTATAGTTTACTATTCTGTTACATTCACCTGGATTAAGCGTAATAATGATATCACTAGGACAAACAACAACAGGAGGTGTGACATCGGGATCACAGTCATCATCTTCACCCGGTCCTGCTTGAATCAACTCAACTGTGTAATCATGCGTCTCGCCCCAATTTGTTCCACCCTCACAAGAGTTTGGAGGAATGGTTAACCAAGAACTAATCAATCTCATTCTTACTGTACCTGGGTCAACATTCGCAGGAATAGTAATACTCCCTGAAGTAAGATTAGACCCAACGGTTGAAGAGAACAATAATTCACCTGCGTCTTCAAATGATTGATTGTTATTAAAATCGATGTAGATCCTCACCCATTGGCTACCAAAACCATGGGAAATAGAGAATGAATAGGTTTCCCCTATCTCCATGGTTCCCAATAAGGATGGATCATTTGTAAAATCACCATAGCAATTTGGGGACGCCCCTGTACCTAAGTGGATAATACCTGCATCGGGAAACTCAACATCATTCATGTGATCCGAAGCACAGCCGGAAATGTATTGAGGAATACAATATTGTGCACTTACATTATTTACTTGAACAAAAGTAAAAAATGTAACGATAAGACTAAATAATAAAGTAAAAGTATATTTCATGGGATATTTCTTATTTATGTGAACGAATAAAGGTAAACATAGCATCAAAACCCAGAAGTTCAACATCAATTATCTGCAACTGATTGATAATGGATTGAAACTGAACAGTAGGCTTAAGTGGACTAGAGGCAGTCATTGGGGAAGGATTACCAGATACAGAGGTATTGGATCCTGTTGTACCACTTGGTGGGACACTTTCATCTAACAAAGCACTAGCAAGACCTGCGGAAATATCATGCTGCTTAAACTTCCAAAGCTGCACTTCAAATGCGCTTTGAAGTTCCACAGAGTTCTTCAGGTAATAATCCCTAACAGCAATGTAGTAGTCAAAAATTGCCTGATTGTTTTTGGCATTGACTCCAGGATCATTCATTTCTGACCTCAAGTCAATAATTTCCTCATTCATTGTCTGAATGAAGGCTTCCTTCGCTGCCTGACTAAGGTCTCCCGAATTCTGAGCAGTAATGTGGTCAAAAGAAAATGTGACCAGCATTAAAAACACAGAAAAAGAGAGAAAGGACACTAATGTCTTTTCAAACGTTTTTTTCATGTTGTTCATGGTTTAATAGTTGTGAAATTAAAATAATAATTTAAGGGCTGAAATTGGTCAAAAAACCAATTTAGCGCAAAAAGTCTTCTTTATTCATGGACAAAGATACAATCAAAAAAGCTGTAAAATCAGAAATAGCATCCAATAGCTGAAGGGTAATTTTTATATTATTTATTTTTTTAAATCGTAAAACTCTAAATATAGGACTACTATACTTCTTTTCAAAAATTACATAGAATTAAAGAAAAATAAAATAAGTACAACAAGTTTGATTTTCTATTAACACATCCAATAATTCGATAATTTTTTACCTTTGCACACTCATTAATAAAACTAATGTTTCTGACAAAAGAAATTGAGAAAAGGCGAACATTTGGCATCATTAGCCACCCGGATGCAGGAAAGACAACACTGACTGAAAAGTTATTGTTATTCGGAGGGGCAATTCAAGTGGCGGGAGCTGTAAAATCCAATAAAATTAAACGACATGCCACTTCAGATTTTATGGAAATCGAAAGGCAAAGAGGGATTTCCGTTGCTACTTCGGTGATGGCTTTTGA
This sequence comes from Saprospirales bacterium, assembly GCA_007693915.1. Taxonomy (GTDB): domain Bacteria; phylum Bacteroidota; class Bacteroidia; order Chitinophagales; family Saprospiraceae; genus PWJY01. Next base: position 2,477 of record RECS01000116.1, read on the forward strand.
TTACTGTGGCAAAAGAATCAACATACTCGATACTCCCGGTCACCAGGATTTTGCTGAGGACACTTACAGGACTTTGACAGCAGTGGACAGTGCAATCGTTGTTATTGATGTAGCAAAAGGCGTTGAGCCCCAAACAGAAAAACTCGTCAATGTCTGTAAAGATCGCAACACTCCTATGATAGTTTTTATTAATAAATTGGACAGGGAAGGACTGGATGGCTTTGAACTGCTGGACGAAATAGAGGAAAAACTAGATATGAAGGTTTGCCCCTTAAGCTGGCCGGTAGGTATGGGGCAAAGACTGAAGGGAGTATATAATATTTTTGAGAGAAAACTCAATCTTTTCAGACCACATGGAAAACAGGAGGATGAAGATACCATAGTTATTTCAGATCTAAACAGTGATGAATTGGAACATCATCTTGGAGAAAAAGAGGCTGATGAACTGAGGTCAGAACTAGAAATAATAGAAACAGTTTACCCTACCTTAGACATTGAAAAGTACAGAGCAGGTAAACTCAACCCGGTCTTTTTTGGAAGTGCTATCAATAATTTTGGTGTAAAGGAATTATTGGATTGTTTCATCAGCATCGCCCCCGGGCCCTTGGCACGTCAAACAGATAGTAGGACTGTAGAACCTACGGAAAAGAATTTTTCAGGTTTTGTTTTTAAAATTCATGCCAATATGGACCCAAGGCACCGGGATCGGATCGCTTTTTTGAGAATTTGCTCAGGTAAATTTGAACGCAATGTCAACTATCAACACGTTCGATTAGGAAGACAAATGCGTTTTTCCAATCCAACTGCATTCATGGCGGAGAAAAAATCAATAGTCGATGAAGCTTTCCCGGGGGATATCATAGGTTTATATGATTCCGGAAATTTCAAAATTGGTGACACACTGACTGAAGGAGAGTCCATCAAATTTGTTGGAATACCCAATTTCAGTCCGGAGCAATTTCGTTATGTGGTAAATAAAGATCCGATGAAAACCAAGCAACTGGATAAGGGGTTGGATCAACTGATGGACGAAGGTGTAGCTCAGCTTTTTACCAAATTAGACAACAACCGAAAAATTATCGGAACAGTTGGTGCACTGCAATTCGAAGTCATCCAATACAGACTGGAACATGAATATGGGGCAAAATGCGATTATGAGCCAGTATCTATATATAAAGCATGTTGGATAAACTCAAAAGACAAGGAAAAACTTAGAGAATTTGAATTGCGGAGAAAAAACAATCTCGCTTATGATAAAAAGGGGCAACTCGTTTTCTTAGCAGAATCGCAATGGGCACTTCAACGGGTGCAGGAAGCACATCCGGAAATTGAATTTTTATTTAAATCAGAAATCTAAAGGTAAATCGTGCGAATAAATAAACCAACATCTACATTAGCATGTTGTTACACTTAATCAATCATAAATCAATATTCAAAATGAACGAAGTATATATATTATCTTATGCGAGAACACCTTTTGGCAGTTTTGGTGGAAAACTAGCTGGTTTCACTGCACCTAAATTGGGGTCTATAGCCATCAAAGCAGTAATTGAGCGAGCTGGTTTACAGTCAGATCAGATTAATGAGGTTTTTTTTGGTAATGTAATATCTGCCAATCTTGGTCAAGCTCCTGCAAGACAAGCGGCTTTAGGAGCTAATATACCAAATTCTGTGCCTTGTACCACTATTAATAAAGTTTGTTCTTCAGGAATGAAATCCATAATGATCGGAGCTCAATCCATTATGGCAGGACAGAATGATATAGTCATTGCAGGTGGCATGGAAAGCATGTCCAATATTCCCTACTATCTGGATAAGGCCAGATTTGGCTACAAATTCGGGGGTGGCAAACTCATTGATGGCATGCAAAGAGATGGGCTTTCTGATGCCTATGACCACAATGCAATGGGAATTAGCTCCGACTTAACTGCGGAAAAATTAAATATCAGTCGGCAGGAGCAGGATCGCTTTGCGATTCAGTCTTATCAAAGGTCAGCTGAAGCCACGGAAAAAGGCTATCTTGCTGAAGAAATAGCTCCGGTTAACATCCCACAAAGAAAAGGTGATCCTGTTATAATGAGCGAGGATGAGGAGTTTAGAAAAGTAATTTTTGAAAAAGTAGGTTCTTTAAGGCCTGCCTTTGGAAAAGACGGTACTGCAACTGCTGCTAATTCATCTACCATCAATGATGGTGCTGCAGCTGTAGTATTGATAAGTGGAAAAAAATTAGAAGAGCTGGGATTAAAACCGTTGGCAAAAGTTTTAAGTTTTGCAGATACAGCACAAGAGCCCAAGTGGTTTACTACTACCCCACCGAGTGCAGCCAGGATAGCCATCAGTAAGGCTGGATTGAGCATTTCAGACATTGATTTCTTCGAGGTAAATGAGGCATTTTCTCTGGTAACACTTGCCTTTAATCAGTCACTGCAATTAGACGAATCAAAAGTAAATGTATTCGGCGGAGCAGTATCGCTTGGACACCCTATTGGTGCATCCGGAACACGAATTACTGGAACACTTGCCAATATTTTGAGATTGAAAAATGGAACATACGGTTGCGCTGCTATTTGCAATGGAGGAGGTGGAGCCTCCAGTATAGTAGTTCAAAAAGTTTAAAAAAGAAAGGGGCTTCGATTGAAGCCCCTTTCTTTTTTAAAATCAATATTATTTGCCCTGGCAGATAGTTTCAATATCTCAAGGTAAGTGCAAGTCCTTGGTGTTTTTCCAATTGACCATTATCTAAAAAGACAACATTCCCACCCATACTTAAATGTACTTCCATCAATTCATCTATGATATCATCAACTACGCCTGGTTCATTCTGGTCTTCTACCAATTCTAATCTTCCTCTTTCCAATATTCGTGCCGGTTGGAAAAAATCATTTTCTACCAACAATACATCTCCCCTTCCTTGATTAACCATGGTCCAAACATCATTCAGATCTGTTGCAAATTTATTCTGACCAACTGCTTGTCCCAATTGATCCAATGCTTCAGATTTAGATTTTTTAATGTGCTCTAAAGCAACAGGCCATGCTTCTTTAACCATTTCATAAGTACTCAAGCTATCCAGATTCTTTTTGATTTCTCCAATGATGATCCTCTTATTATCACATACCTCATTAAAAAAAGCAATATTTCTGTCCACTCCGGTAATGACCACTCCGGCAGGGTGATGTTTATGGAATTCCTGAAGGGTTTTATCAACACGATTTATGAACTCCCTGCTCATGTTATCTTGTTTCTCACCCATTGTTCTTTTCAGGGTATCAGTATTGTACAAATTATTCTGAATTGGAAAACCATTTCCTGTGATCTCTTTTACGGGTCTGTCAGCAAAAGCTTCAAAAAGCTGAACTTCATTCAGATTCAATCTGAGGATATAATAGTGCTCAGATTTGTGCAGCGCTCTAACGAGATCCCGGGTAGCAAAATTCTTGTCAATTATGATACGGCTATCAACCTCTAAAGGCAGCCTTACATGCTTTGCTGTATCTTTATTGGCAAAAATAACTAGACTATCTAAATTCATATTGTGATCAAAACCATCCTCATATTTTTTCAGATTCTCCAAAACCTCCCCTACCTCTCTTTTATTGAATTCTTCCAACAAACGGTTTTCTGCTTCTTTTAACAAATTTCTCAGTTTAGTAGAGTCCTTTTTGTTTTCGGGGTGAGTACGATGCGTCTTCATCAGCACAGTCACACTAGGATAATCGATAATATCCTTAATTTCCTTTAATACATTTTCTATCATAGTTCATTTTTTATTTTTTAAATCATTGTCAAGGACAGTGATTTCTAATTTTTTGCAAAAGTAGAAAAAAGTTGAAATTTAAACGAATAGGTTAAACTGTTTAACTAAATACTAAAAATTAAAAAGTTGGTTCCACCTTATTATTAATCGAAACTTAATCGACTCTTAATTTATAATAAAGGTATGAAACCTAAATTTGTTGGAGAATTCAATAATAAACAAGTTATGGAAATGCACTACAGTCGGTTATCTATTTTAGATGGAGAAATTTACTCCTCAGAATTCACTATTTTTGATACTAACCCGCAAGAACAGACAAACTCTATTAAGCACCGTAAGTTGCTTGAGTTTGATCGCATTTGCAATGGTCGTAAAACCGGAGAAGATAATTTTAGCTGATCGCTTAAATTTTTCTTTCCTTTAGATCTTTTAAAGCTGTGCTTGCTTCTGTAAAAATAAATTCATATCCCATATTCAAAATTCGTCTAGGAATAACTTTATTGCTGTTCAGGACTAGGGTAGCCATTTCCCCCATAGCTAACTTTAAAGCAAAAGCAGGAGCAGGTAGCTTAATGGCAGGTCGCCCCATTCCCTTAGCTATTGCAGACACCATTTCTTTTTGAGTAACAGGATTTGGGGAAACAGCATTGAAAACTCCCTCTGCTTTTTCATTGGTTAGTAAAAATAAAATCATTCCGGCTACATCATCAATGTGAATCCACGGCATGTATTGATTTCCTCCACCTAATAATGCCCCAATTCCGAAACGTTGAGGGTTGGCCATTTCAGGCAATGCACCCCCTCTGGCACTCAGAACTATCCCAATACGCAGTTTGATCACCCTTGCAAATTGCTTTAGAAGATCTGCACTTTTTTCCCATTTAATAGTAGTTTGTGCTAAAAAGTCATCCCCGGGATCTGAGTCTTCTGTCAACTCTTCTCCCCCCCTATCTCCGTAATAGCCTACAGCAGAAGCAGAAAGATAAACCTTGGGCTTCAAGATTCCTTCTAGCATATACTTTTCAAAAGTCTTTGCGGCATTGATTCTACTTTCAATGATGACCTTTTTTCGTTCTTTTGACCACTTTTTATCAGCTATACTTGCACCGGCTAGATTGATAACGACATCTACCTTATCCAATTCAGGGTGAGAAATCTTCATCTCATCAACCGACCATTGATATGCTTGTATTCCATTATACAATCCTGCCTTCCTACTCAATAATTCTACCTGACAACCTTCCTTCTTCAAAAAATTGCAAAGATGTCCTCCTATTAATCCGGTGCCGCCTGCGATCAAAACTCTTTTATTAGTTAAAAGCATAGTCTGTATTTATAGAAGTACAATTATAAAAATGAAAAATTGTTTTATGTCTGATCTCAAAATACTTCCTTCAACACTAAAAAAGCCCTAACCAAACAAATGGTTAAGGCTTTGAAAAATAGTCGGGATGACAGGATTTGAACCTGCGACCACTCGCCCCCCAGACGAGTACTCTA
>RECS01000188.1 GCA_007693915.1 Saprospirales bacterium
GATTGTAGGTAAATTTTGTAACGAGATAGTCTTCTGTTGTTCCATGTTTGTTTGAATTGACTATTTCGTTAGGGGCTACGATGGTCTGTATTCCGTCCTGCTGGCATTCTTGGATTTCCCTTCCGTTATGGTATCCTTTGTCGGCCAACGCTGTGAAACCATCAGAGTTAAGGTTTTCTTTGGCTTCAGATGTGATGTCATGGAGGGCATTTCTATCGTTTTTGTTAATGACATGCGTAGCCACTACGAGGTTGTGTTGGTCATCGACTGCTGCCTGAACGTTATAAGAAACCTCGACTACCTGGCCCCGTCCGACTGGCGTCAACCGGGCGGGCCTGAACGAGTAAAGCCTTGGAGTCAGGATCGGTGGTGCTGATCTGGGTTTCTCCGCTTTGCCTGAGTTGTTCCTGGAGGAGCTCGTAGTTGATTTTGTTGCTTTGGAAGTACTTGAGTTTTTCCTGAATAAGATAGATGCTTTGTTCTGACAATTCGAGGCTGTCAGCTTGGTCGAGCTGTTGGAGGTATTCCTCTGTTTTCTGTTCGATGTAGCTGAGATGCCTGTCTATTTTATTTTGGCTGAAGTTATTTTTTTTGCTGTTGGAAGCCCTAAACTTACTTCCGTCTACAGCGAGTGTTTTTCCTGCAATGAGTCCAATATCCTGAAGGAATACAGTGTAAAGCTTAAAGCAGTTTTTGAGTGCTTTTGGATTGTTTTTACGGAAGTCGGCGATGGTGTGATAGTTTGGAGTCAATCCTCCCAGCAGCCACCTGAGTTCGAGGTTTCGACAACATTCCCTTTCAAGTCTCCTGCTGCTCCGTATACCGTTGAAATATCCGTAGAAGTAGAGTTTGAGGAGTATCTTGGGTTCAAAGGACGGTCTTCCGTCCAGGTACGGATTATGTTGTTTTGGCTGTTGCTCTTCATTGGGTTTGGGAGGTTTTGAAATAAACCCCAAAAGCCCAAGGTCGAGCTTCTCGATGAAGGCATCGATGACCCTTACGGGATTATCTTTGCAGATCTGTTCATCAAGGCTTGAGAAGGTGATTTGGAATCGGTCTATTCCCTGAATATGGTTCATAGAGATAAATGGGAATTGTTAAAAATATCTTCAACTAAATTTACTAAATTTCAGGGAATTGTGAAATATGCAACTAAAAAATAGGAGAGGCTTTTTTCACAGTCTGACGTTGGCGGTAATTTGAAACAGCACACACATGGAGGATTTAAAAGCATATTTGGTAAAAATCTCACCCCTCACCCAAGAGGATTGGAATTTAACATTACAATCCTTCAAAGAGGAAAAGTATAAGAAAGGCGACTATTTTATTAAAGAGGGAGGTTACAGCAACAAAGTATCTTTTGTATCAAAGGGTTTGTTCAAACTGTACTACTTGGTTGAAGGACAGAAAAAGATCATGTTGTTCTTCGCTGAAGGACAGTTTTTAACTGACTACTTCGGATATCTTACTCAAACGCCATCTATACGACCCATAGAGGCGCTGGAAGACTCGGTAGTCTATACCATCACACGTGACAAATTGAACCACCTTATAGAAGCATCCCAAACTTGGTCAAAGATAGCACGGATTATGGCAGAAAGGGCCTATATTATAGCTGTTCAAAGAGCCAATAGACTGCTCCACGATGACTTTGATACTCGTTTTATCACCTTTATGGCCGAGTATCCCTCACTTTTGCAGAGAGTTCCTCAATATATGCTAGCTTCTTATCTTGATATGACCCCCGAGACGCTGAGCAGGGTAAAAAAAAGGACATTAAAAAACAACCCATCCCTAAAGTCTATACACGAAGGTATTGACCCCCAATTGTTTTAACCGGTAACGAGATCATCACTTCTTGATTTGAATCAATGAATTGAAATGATGTGAGATATAATTTTGCATCAACAATTTAAAATTCAAAAAATAGAAAAAATGAAACGTATTGTCATGATGATTTCTTGTTTAGTAGGTTTGGGTACTATTGCCGTAGCACAAACCCAGAATCAAACCGAAATAGAGGAAAACCTCTACGAAAACCTAACCACATGGAGACAAATTGAGTCACATTTGCCCGTAGCTTTTCGAACATCGCCTTCCACAATGCCCGAAGAGTCTTTTATGGATTGGAATGGCTGGAAAATTCACCTGGATTCGTATAAGAATGCAGATGCCCCGGCAAAGGTGATCCTCTTGCACGGGGTAGGCGGAAACGGAAGACTGTTGTCATTTATTGCCGTTCCCTTGTTCAGTGCGGGTTATGAAGTCATTGCTCCGGATTTGCCCGGATACGGTAACAGCATTCTGAAAAAACGAAAAGTGGTTTACGATGATTGGGTCAATCTCGTATCCTTTCTGATTGACCGAGAAAAAGCAAAAGACCAAAGACCAGTCTTTGTGTTCGGACTGAGTGCAGGAGGTATGCTTGCTTATCATGCAGCTACTAATAATCCGCAAGTGGCTGGCGTAATTGCCACCAATATGCTGGATCTGCGTGATAAAAGGGTACGAGATGCCTCAATCGGAAGTAAACTCAAGAGTCGAGTTCTGGTACCCATGCTTAAATTCACCTCCCTTTTTGCGGGTGGAGCCATGCTTCCCATGAAAAAGGTAGCCAATATGAAAGCCATCGTCAACGATGAAGAAGTGCTCAAGCTGATGTTGAACGATGAAAAGTCTTCCGGCACCAAAGTGCCGCTGAGGTTTCTGACAAGTCTGATTAAAGCAAAACCCGGCATCGAGCCAGAGGACTTTCAGATTCCGGTATTGTTGGTTCACCCCGGAGAAGATCTTTGGACGCCCACTTGGACCAGCGAAGTGTTCTTTAACAGGCTAACGGGCGAAAAAGACTTGAAAATTCTGGAGAATGCAGGTCATTTTCCCATCGAACAGCCTGGAATTAGCCAATTAGCTGATTACTCCATTAAATTCATAGAAGCAAATTTGTAATTATCGGCTGGCCTTATTTAAAGATCTTAGAATATAAACTACCGCCAACATCGTATATAAACAATGCAGGGCTATGTGTTTGATTTAACCTATCTGCCACGAATCAGCTTTATTCTCGGTGGATAGTTTTGAAGCCCGCAATCCTGCACTGTATATATACGAGAAACGTTGTGCGTCAGTGTAAAAAGCCAACGATCGGTCAAGCACATTTGGTTTTTTGCCGACACACAAAGCCAATGCTGAAAAACCAAAAGAGCTTGCCTATTTCAGACACTCATAAATAAATGTATCTTATTTCATTATAAAAATGTATTGTATAAAATTATCTTATTGTATATTTGCACCTTGGTAAGGTCTCATTTAGGTTTTGATTCAATGAATAGAATAAAGAAAGTATTAAAAGAACAAGGACGAACACAAACTTGGCTTGCTGAGAAAATAGGCAAAAGCTATGTTGTGGTTACAAACTATTGTAATAACAATAGCCAACCAAGTATCCAAGTTTTGACTGAGATTTCTCAAATTTTAGATGTTGATGTAAGAGAATTATTGGTTTCAACTAAAAATGAAAATTAGAATGGAAAAAGAATTTGAAATTTTTAGAAACGGTAGCACTTGGCTTAGAGCCGACTTTCATCTACACACTAAGGCTGATAAAGAATTTGTTTATCACGGAGAAGAAAATTCCTTTGTATCTGACTATGTTAATAAGTTGAACCAAGAGAATATTAATATAGCAGCTATTACGAATCACAATAAATTTGATTATAACGAGTATAAAGCAGTTTCAAAAAAGGCAAGAAAGCAAGAAATATATCTATTACCAGGTGTAGAGTTATCTGTAAATGACGGAGCAAATGGAATTCATTGTTTAGTTATTTTTAATCCATTAGAGTGGCTTGAAAATGGAACAGATTATATAAATAGTTTTATAAATCAAACATTTGCAGGAAAACATAATTATGAGAATGAAAATGGACGTTCAAATGATAGTCTTATTGAAACTATAAAAAAGCTTGATGCGTTTGAGAAAGACTATTTCATAATAATGGCTCATATCGAGGCAAATAGTGGATTTTACAAAGAATTTAATGGAGGTAGAATTACGGAGTTAGGACAGCAGCCAATATTTCGGAAAGCCGTGCTTGGATTTCAAAAAGTAAGAACTAGAGATATAATCGATAAGTTAAATTTGTGGCTTGATAATGAACTACCCTGTTTTGTAGAAGGTTCAGATGCAAAAAATATTGAAGAAATAGGAACAGGTAACGTTGTAAATGGAGTAACACAAAAAACATATTTAAAAATAGGAGCTTTCAATTTTGAAGCAATAAAATATGCCTTGCTCGACCAAAAACACAGACAAGCAACAAGAACTACTGAACCCATAAACGGGTATATTAAATCCATCAGTTTTAAAGGAGGGAAAATGAATGGCTCAACACTTCATCTCAATCACTCTATGAATAACTTAATTGGTATAAGAGGAAGCGGTAAATCTTCAATTTTAGAAGCGATTAGATATGCTTTGGATATTGATTTAACAAGAAATCAAAATGTAGATTTTGAATATAAATCGAACTTAGTTAATGCACTTTTAGGCAGTGGCGGTAAGATAACTTCAATATTAGTTGATGATCAAGGAAAAGAATATGTAGCAGAAAAGATTCTGGGAGATAGAACTAATATCTTTATAGATGGAGAACTTCAAATTGGACTAAAGCCGAACGCAATTGTAAAAAAACCAATCTATTTTGGTCAAAAAGACCTATCTCAAATAGGTGATTCTTTATCAACTGAATATTTGATTAGCAAATTGATTGGTGACCGTTTACTCAACAAAAAACGAGAGATTGAAGAAAAAAATCAAGACGTTCTAAGAATCTTAAGTGAGCTAAAAAAAATAGATTCAAAAGTTGCGAGAAAGGCAGACTTTGAAGCTAAACAAGCAGAATTAAATATTAAAATTCAAGTTTTTAAAGATAACGAGATAGATAAAAAACTTGAGAAACAGATTAGTTTTAATAAGGATATTAATTTTATAAGTAGAATTTTCAATTTTGAATCAAAATTAATAAATGCATTAAATGATTTTAATGCTGAATTTGAAGATGGTTTCACAGAATTTCATAATTACGTAATTAAAGAAAAAGACAATTACGAAGATATTGAGACTATTCTAAAATCACTTTATTCTTTTGAGGCAATTTTTTTCGAATTGGGTACAATTCAGCTTAAACTTTCTGAGAAAAATATTGAATTTATAGGGCTTGCAGAACGATTTTATGCAAAATTTGAAAATTTAAAAGAAGAATTTTCAAAAATAAAACGTGAAATAAATCTACCAAATATACAGGCTGATGACTATGTCAAATATACTAAGGAACTTGATTTAACAAAAGCCCAATTATCTGAACTGGAAAAGCTTTCTTTAAAGAAAAAAGAATTAGAAACCCAATTAAAACAGACTTTAGTTTCTTTGCAAAATCTGTGGCACAATGAATTTGAAATAATACAAGAAGAAATAAAAAAAGTTAATGAAGACCAAACGTCAATTAAGATAGCTGTTGAATTTAAAGGCAATAAACAAGATTTCAAATCCTATTTAAAAGAGAATCTTAGAGGTAGTAATCTTAGGGAAAACAACATCCAAACAATCGTTGATAATTATAATGATTTGATTGCGGTTTATGAAGATCTTAACATTCAAAACAGTCCTATTTTCAAGAGTCTTTCTGATGTTCAACTTCATACGTTCAAAGAGTATTTTAAATCAAATATTGAGGCGTTTTTAACATTTAGAGTTCCAGATAAATTTGATATCATTTATAGGGATAGGTCATTAAACGAACATTCTTTAGGGCAAAGAGCCTCTGCTTTAATAATTTTTTTATTGACACTTAAAGAAAGTGATTTAATAATTATTGACCAACCAGAGGACGACTTAGATAATCAAACGATATATAATGATGTAATAAAGGTTTTGAAAGAACTAAAAAACACTTCTCAGTTTATTTTTGCTACACATAACCCTAATATTCCGGTTCTTGGAGATTGTGAACAGGTTGTTTCTTGTAGATATGACACAAACAATATAGAAATAAATCTCGGTAGCATTGATGATGAAACTATCAGAAAAGAAATAGTAAACATAATGGAAGGTGGTAAAGAGGCATTTAATAATAGAAAAAGAATTTACGAATTATGGACGCATTAGAATTATTGGATCTAATCCAAAAAGGTGAATCAAGTGTTGTGCAATTTAAAGTTCGCATTAATGATGCATACAAAATAGGCACTGAAATGGTTGCTTTTTCGAATACAAAAGGTGGATTATTAATTATTGGAGTTGACGACAAAACGGGTGAAATTAAAGGGCTTTCATTTGAAGAAATAGCAGAGACAAACCAACTTTTAGCTAATGCAGCATCTGATAATATTAAACCTCAAATATTTATAGAAACGCAAACTGTAGAAATAGATAACAATAATGTTGTTGTAGCTACCATTTTAGAAGGTATAAGCAAACCTCATACAGATAATAAAGGGATAATTTGGTTGAAGAATGGGTCTGATAAACGAAAAGTAGTTGCAAGAGAGGAGATGGCTCGTCTATTACAAAATAGTGGGAATCTTTTTGCTGATGAAACAATTGTAAACGGAACAACTTTAAATGATATAGACGAAGATTTTTTTAAGGATTTTATTATTGCTAAAACGAAAAAAACTATCGAAGAATTAGGTCAATCCACTTCGGCTGTTCTAACCAATTTAGGTATGATAAAAGACGGAAACCTTAGCCTAGGAGCCTTACTTTTGTTTGGTAAAAATCCTCAGCAATTTAGACCAGCATATACCGTACAATGCGTTTCTATTGTTGGTAACGATATTAGCTCAAAGGAATATAGAGATAAAGAAAATCCTTTTACAGGAAACTTAAAGGATTTATATGATAAAACCCTTTCTTTTATAACTCGCAACCTAAGAAAGGTTCAAACTAAAGAAGGATTCAATTCTCAATCTGAAATGGAAATACCTATTGAATCAATTGAAGAATTGCTCGTTAATGCTCTAATTCACAGGGATTATTTTATTCTATCAAGCATTAAAGTTTTCATATTTGACAATAGAATTGAAATTATAAGCCCAGGAAGACTCCCAAATACCTTAACAATAGAAAATATTAAGATTGGAACATCAATTTCCAGAAATCCTATATTATTTACAAATGCTAGATATATTCTACCATTTGTTGGTATTGGTAGCGGAATACCAAGAGCAATTGAAAATTCACCTGACTTGGAATTAATCAATGACATTGAAAGAGAAGTCTTTGTGTCAATAATAAAGAGACCTGAATAAAAAGCCAATGCTAAAAGCCATACACATTTGCAATTCGCACAAGCCAACACACAAGCCAAAAATTGCAAAAGAGTATGGCTTTGCCAACGCTGACAGAAATACGTACAAACGAATGAAAATCAAGACGAAAAAGAACACCGAACGCACAATCGAGTAGACGGCCGTGAGCTATAAAGCCCACGGTGCGCCTCTCACACCACCA
>RECS01000056.1 GCA_007693915.1 Saprospirales bacterium
AAGATTAGTAATGTCATATCACAGGAGTTGGATTTTTTCTGTTTAGGATTTAATTATGACCAGGACGACTTCAAGCTTGGTCTGACAGGAGGATACCCGACCACCTATGATGGCGGTGATTTTATTAATCAAGTAAATATTATCGATTTGAAAAATTTGGATACCGGTGAACTTTATGACATGCTGATTGAGTTCAGAAGCTCTAGAGAGAATTAACTTTTACATCATTTCAATACAATAAAGAATGCGATACTTATTGGTTTCTTTAATGTCTATCTGCTGTTTATCTAGTATTAATACCCAAACTTCTGAATATGTTGGGCTGAATATGAAGATAAGCGAATTGGGTGGAGATACCATCAGGGCTACTTTGATCACAGATTACTTTGAAAATATGATTTCTTTTGAATTCAATCTCAACTGGGATCCTGCAAAGATAGAATTTGTTGATCTGGATTATACTCATACTGAAATAGGGCTGCGCCCGGATTTTTTTAATCTTGACAATACTAATGATGGAAGGGCACGGATTATCTGGTTTACTGCTGGTTGTGAAACTTTGATGGAGGGTGATAGTTTATTTAGTTTTATTTTTATTCAAAAAACTGATGATTTTGTTATTGTTCCACCTCCTGAACAAATGCTCTTCTATGATTGTGAGGGTAATGAGCTTAGAATGGAATACCTTGATAATCAAGGTCAAAGGATATTTTTTGGTGAACCGCCTACCAGTCTTAATGAAATTTTGAATACAGACATAGATTGGAGAGTTTATCCCAATCCCACTTCAGATTATATCAGTTTAGAATTTTCCCAAACGGTGAGTGGCAGTTTAATCATTTACAACAATTTGGGTAAGCGTATTTTATCAAAATCTCTCTACAATACAGCAAATGTTTTAATTGATGTTAGCAGTCTAGCTGCCGGTCAATATTTTTTAGAGGTAATTGACAATAAAGTTCGTCTTCAGGAATCGATAATCGTACACTAGCGGATGAATCCACTCCAATTGAGCATTTTTCATTTATCGAATAACTTTCTTCCCGTCAATCTCCAGCTCGTTGGGGAGGTTCAAGCTATTCAACCTTAAACCGTTAAAACTCCTTGCTGCTTCTCACCACCTTTGGTGGGATCAGGCCTACTGTCTCGTCAAGCCCCTTCATTTCATTGTGTGTCTATATGAGACAGTCCCATTTCCAAATTCCACATCGTTTTGCATTATAACATTGATAAAAGAATATCGGCTGTACAAATCTTTAAAATAAAGTTTTTAAAAAAAAATAAAAAAAATCAGGTCTCATTGCCACGTTTCCGGATTTCAGTCTTTTTAAGAGGTGTAAGTTCAAATAATATGAAGAGCCAATTCATCTTTTTCTTTTTTCTAATGATTTGCACGGTGCAAAATACATACAGTCAATCAGCCGATGAAGTACATCTGATTCTCGATGTTTCTGAGGTGTCAGGGACTCAAGATGAAGTAATTGGTTCCGTTATTGTCGAGTATTTCGAAAACATGGCAGCTTATCAGTTATCCTTACAGTGGGATCCTGAAGAATTGGAATATCTCGAATTGGAATATGTAAACAGTGATATTGGACTAAGAGAGGATTGGTTCAATAAAAGCCTAACGGAGGAAGGATTATTGCCAACTCTTTGGACTTCTAGCGATGCAGCTTGTACTGATCTGGAGCGTGGAACGGTGTTGTTTTCAATTCGTTTTAAAAGGAATATTCCTACAAGCCAATTTGTCATTTCACCGGATCCAATAGGACTTTATTTTTACGATTGCTCTGGGAAAGTTCTAGATTTATATTTCACAGACAATCAGGGAACAATCAGACATTATAGTGAAAACACAACTAACACAGTAACGCATACAACTTCCGGACATTTCTCCGTCAGTCCCAATCCGACCACGGGTCGAATTTATATTCAACACCTTTCCCGAAACGCTAGCGATCAGTATCATTACACATTACTCAGCCTTTTAGGCAATCGATTGGCTGACGGGGAAGTGAATGGAAGTTTTATTGATTTGCCTACACAACTGCCCTCAGGTCAATATTTATTGAGAATCCATCATGAAGGCAACTTACTTGGCACAAAACGAATTGTATTGACTAAATAATTGGAAATAACTCAGAAACACAAAGCACCATTTGACTTTACCGCAGAACCCGGGTTCTTGCTTTCTCAGAGAGTAAGGATCCGGGTTCATTTTTTTACTAGTTGAATAAATTTCCACTTCAATTGCATGAGAACATTATTTAATCGAGTGATTGGTTTATATGTTTGAAAGCCAAGTCAACAGATTTTCTTATTTTTGACACAATAAAAGCGGAATGTTGTTTGATAGAGATTAGTAGAGAGATAGAATAGTTGTTGCTTATGACAAAAATAAACTGGAAGGAAATACCCTTTAGAAAAACAAATAGACTCTCCATTGAGTCTCAAACCTGGCTGACCAATGAGCAAATAGAGGTAGTAAACCCTATGACTGAAAAGCTTATTGAAGGGATACCCTGGCTGGGTAGTCATCCGGGGAGTTTTCCATATTTGAGAGGACCATACAGCACTATGTACACACAACGTCCCTGGACAATCAGGCAGTATGCCGGGTTTTCGACAGCAGAGGAAAGCAATCGGTTTTACCGGGATAATCTGGCTGCTGGTCAAAAGGGGCTTTCAGTGGCTTTCGACCTCGCGACTCACAGAGGGTATGACTCTGATCATCCTCGTGTGAGTGGTGATGTGGGTATGGCTGGTGTTGCAATTGACAGCATTGAAGATATGCGTCAACTTTTTGATGGTATTCCTTTGGATAAAATCTCCGTCTCCATGACCATGAATGGAGCTGTTATTCCAATAATGGCTTTTTTTATTGCCAATGCCATAGAGCAGGGAGTGGAACCTCATCAATTGAGTGGCACTATTCAGAATGATATCCTCAAAGAATTTATGGTTCGGAATACTTACATTTATCCCCCGGGTCCAAGTATGCGGATAGTAGCTGATATTTTCGCTTATACGGCAAAAAAAATGCAGCGATTCAACTCTATAAGTGTAAGTGGTTATCATATGCATGAGGCAGGGGCTCCTGCTGACCTCGAGTTGGCTTACACCATAGCAGATGGAATAGAATATGTCAGAACAGGGATATCTGCAGGATTGAAAGTAGATGATTTTGCCCCACGAATCTCTTTTTTCTGGGCAATTGGAATGAATTTCTTCATGGAAGTGGCAAAATTAAGAGCAGGTAGAAGGTTGTGGGCAGAGTTAATGCAACAATTTCAACCTCAAAATCCCAAGTCTTCTATGTTGCGGACTCATTGTCAGACTTCCGGCTGGAGTCTTACTGCTCAGGATCCTTTTAACAATGTGGCAAGAACGACTATTGAGGCACTGGCGGCTGTATTTGGAGGCACCCAATCTCTGCATACCAACTCTTTCGATGAAGCTATTGCTTTACCGACTCCCTTTAGTGCTTCTATAGCCCGTGAAACGCAGTTGTTTATTCAACAGCAAACAGATATAACCAAAACGATAGACCCTTTTGGAGGAAGTTATTATGTGGAATATCTTACCGAACAGTTGGTTCAAAAAGCAAGGAAACACATTGATGAAATTGAGGAGAATGGGGGAATGACTTCGGCAATTGAGTCCGGTTTGCCAAAGAGAAGGATAGAGGAGGCTGCAGCTCGAAGACAAGCAAGGATTGATAGTGGTGAGGAAAAAATTATTGGAGTGAATATTTTTTCTCATAAGTCCTCAGAAGTTTTTGAAGTTCTTGAGGTAGATAACTCTGCTGTACGAAAATCTCAGATTGAGAGAATAAAGAAAATAAAAACGGAAAGGGACTCAAAAAGAGTTAGTCAGGCATTGGAGAAAATTACTAAAGCGACTGATGGTAAGGAGAATCTTCTTGAATTAGCTGTGGAAGCAGCCTTAGCGAGAGCTACGCTGGGCGAAATATCCGATGCCATGGAAAAGGTCTTTGGTCGGTATGTTCCTCGATCAAGTGCAGTTTCAGGAGTTTATTTGAATGAAATGAAAGGAAATAAAAGTTTTTTAAGAGTTAGAGAGTTGGCAGCCCGTTTCCTTGAGTTGGAAGGTCGCAGACCGCGAATCATGATTGCAAAATTGGGACAGGATGGTCACGACAGAGGTGCTAAGGTCATTGCGACCAGTTTTGCAGACCTCGGTTTTGATGTGGATATTGGACCTCTTTTTCAGACACCCGCTGAGGCTGCGATGCAAGCTG
The DNA here is from genome assembly GCA_007693915.1 of Saprospirales bacterium. Taxonomy (GTDB): domain Bacteria; phylum Bacteroidota; class Bacteroidia; order Chitinophagales; family Saprospiraceae; genus PWJY01. The sequence continues at coordinate 4,262 of RECS01000056.1, forward strand.
CGGAAAATGATGTTCATGTTCTAGGAATTTCCTCCTTGGCTGCGGGACATAAGACACTTGTTCCCCAAACGATAGAAGAGTTAAGGAAACTAGGTAGAGGTGATATTGAACTCATCGTGGGTGGGGTCATCCCTGAGCGTGATTACAGTTATCTCAGAGAGGTTGGAGTAGCGGGTATTTTTGGTCCGGGAACAGTCATTTCTGATGCAGCCGCAGAAATCCTGAATAAATTAATTCAGCGATTGGATAGTTAATTGATCATCATTAATTCAGCGGAAATATAATCAGCTAAATGTTTTCCACTCCTGGTAAGTTGGTAGTTATCAGTTGTTAAGCAAATCAATAGTCCGTCTTTTTCCATTTTTTCAATAGTGGTTAAGAGTTCCTTTTTTGCTTCCGGGAATATAGAAAGTGCCTTTTCTATAGAAATCCCTTCTGTTAATCTAAGCCCGGTCATAATATATTCATTAAACTGATCTATGAGTGTGAGTTCTTCCATTTCATGAGGCAGTTCATTGTTGCTGATTTTTTTATGGTAAATAGCATTGTTGCTGATGTTCCAAAACCGGTTCTGACCATCATACGAATGAGCAGAGGGACCAAGCCCTAAATAAGGAATCCCCTTCCAGTAAGAGCTGTTGTGAACTGCTCTACATTCAGGTTTTGCAAAATTCGAAATTTCATAGTGCTCGTATCCATGATTTTGGGCATAGTCCATTAAAAAATCAAATTGTTCTGTAGTGTCTGTTTCATCAGGTGGCTTTTCTATTCCTTTTTTTATGCGGTGAGCAAGTAAAGTTTTTGGTTCTACAGTCAGTGCGTAGGCTGAAAAGTGGTGAATCCCAAACTTGTTAATTCTGTCCAGATCTTCCCTAAATTGGTCAAGAGAGCGTCCGGGAACCCCGTAAATCAAGTCAACAGTTAATTTTTTAAAACCGTATTTCTGGGCATTTTCTATAGCTAATACAGCCTGATGGGAATTGTGAGAGCGGTTCATCCACTGAAGTATTTTTTCATTGAATGACTGAATACCTATGCTAAGGCGATCAATAGGTGTTTCACCTAAGTCTTTTATGTAGTCTTCAGTAAGATCATCGGGATTGGCCTCAAAGCTGACTTCCAGGAGATCGTTAAAATCATAATATTTGCTCAACCTTTCAAAAATACTTAGCAGCTCACCTTTGCTTAAAACCGAAGGTGTGCCCCCTCCGAAGTAAATGGATCGAATTTTATTATCATTCAAAAAATCCTTTCTGAGTTCAATTTCTTTCAAGAGGCTATGTAAATACTCATTTTTTCTATCCAAATTGGTAGAAAAATGGAAATTGCAATAAGTACAAGCCTTTCTGCAAAAGGGTACGTGGATGTAAATTCCTGCCATTTTATTTCTTAGGCAGCAAAGATAATAAGCTGAGCTGGATTACCTGATTACTTGTATACTTTCATTTATCCAATGGTCATCTGATTGAATGGAAAGCAAGTAAGTGCCAACTGGTATCTCGGAAGTATTGATACTTACGGTATTGTTGTTCACAGAAAAATGGTGGATTAATTGTCCAGTGCTGTTGTACAGCCTTACATCCTGAATTGTTTGATCAGCATGAATGTATAATTGGTCAGTTACCGGATTGGGATAGATTTTAAATACCATTCCCTCAATTTCTCTTATAGGAGTCGCCTCATCAAAGACAGCGGTCAGGATGACATTTTCAGCAGGCATGGAAAATTGGTAGTTTTCGTCCTCACTTATTATCATCCCATCAGTATCTTCCCAATACAGGAATCTATATCCCTCATTGGCTTCGGCTGTCAAAGTGACTTCACCTCCCTCATCAAAATATCCCTCACCACTTGCTTCGCCCCAAGCAACTCTATTCACTCCAATCAGGACATAGAAAAATCCTTCATCACCTGCACTTCTGAAGTAAGGTAAACCATCGTTGATTTCCCCTGTAAAATCATGTCTCCAGATGTTGTTGAAGTCCCACCCTGTGTACACATCATTTTCATAAGGATAAGTCATATCCTCAATAAATAGATACCTACTTCCTCCCGGATTTTCACCGGTAATTGCAATTATTGAAAAATAGGAATTAATGATTTCATTATTATTACCTTGAAAAATGATATTATTTTCAAAGGGTGGCTCCATTTCCATGGTTGAATAAGTTTGGAATATTATTGTTTCGTTAGCCTCACCTACAATTCCACCAGAAAAACCATTAGCAAATCCCCTTGCGAAGGAATTTGAGATATTGCTTTCATCAGAAATAGCAGCTATACCACCAGTAAATGATGACGTCGATTCCACTATGCCATTGAAGAAACAAATTTCAACTTCACTGTTTGATACAGAGCCTAAAAGTCCGCCTGCAATACCTTCAGTGGAAATGGAAGCAGTGCTTGAGCTGTTAGTCAGTCTTACTCCTGTGGCGTTGCCAATTAATCCTCCAGCAATAGAGTTGGTCTCCACTGATCCGGATGAAAAAACGCTGTCTATGAGGATTAGATCGATATTATTATCAAAACCTCCAAAAATCCCTCCTATGACTCCACTTCCCTGTAAATCACCTTCATTGACTAATTTTCTGAATCCGTTATTGCTACTGCCGGAAAAATAACCTATTATTCCACCGATAAGGCTTCCTTCTCCCGTAATATTTCCGGAATTCCTTGCATAAGAAATATCTGCTAAGCCAAATTGCCAGCCCACAATTCCTCCAATCCGATCAATACCGGTGACATCGCCAAAGTTTTCTACATTGGTAATGCTTGTAAGGTTATTTCCTGCAATGTATCCAACTATACCTCCTGCATCGCTATTTGTTACTTCTGCAATTCCGGAAAAGAAAGAGGAATCAATTGCGGAAGATTGAATAGTACCCACTAAACCTCCTGCTCTTGTGTTAGCATTTACGATTGCAGATGATGTGCTATTTTGAATTATGGATCCATTACTTAGTGACCCAACTATCCCACCGGCACCTTGATTAGATTGCACTAAGCCACTCGAACTAACATTAATTACATCTACATCCTGACCAATGAAACCCACAATGCCACCATTAAAAAAACCACTGCCTTCAGTACCCACTGTTCCTGAATAGGTACTGTTGGAGACTGTACTTCTGTTTGCAATCCCGGCTATCCCACCTCCACCGCCTGCTGTGGCATTTACGTCCATGGTTGAGTTGCAATTAATAATTTCCCCATTAGCCATGTTTCCTATAATTCCACCACCAGTTCCCAA
>RECS01000103.1 GCA_007693915.1 Saprospirales bacterium
AGTATTTTGTGATTAAATAAATACTTAACTTTATTTCATAAATCAAGCCAAAAAATAGGAAACTACCGGAGGTTTAGTACAACAGAGTGCCATATGGAACAGTAATGTCAGTTATACCTAACAATAAACCCACCAAAGGAACAAAAGCAATCAAGATAATCAAATCATTGACCGAAACCTGAACAAGAGTATAATTGGGATCTCCATCCGTAAGGTAGGACCAAACAAAAACCATGGCAGTACAAGGGGCAACACCCAATAAAATTGCTCCGGCGATATACTCCCCGGCCTGATCCGGGTCAATCCATGCTGAATATAAATGTTCAAAGAATATCCATGCAAAAAAGGCCATGGTAAAGGGTTTGATCAGCCAATTGATAATGACCGTCATGATCAATCCTTTGGGCGCTCTACCAACATTTCTTATGCTTCGGAAATCAATCTGTAACATCATGGGATAAATCATCAGCCAAATGAGAATCGCTATGGGAATATTGACATTGTATATTTCAATATCAGCTAAAAACTGCATACTATCACCGGCTGTGGTTCCTATTAGAATTCCCGCGCCTATACATAAGGCTACCCAAAGGGTCAAATAGCGCTCAAAAAATGGCATTTGTTTTTTTGTACTGTTCATTTGATTTATAATTTAATTTTTAATTTTTTTCTGAACAACCTACATCCCTTAACCTACTAAAATAACCTTAAAATGACATCATACTAAGGTCGTCCAATTAAAAACAAGGGAAACCAACTAAATGCTTTCAAATACATAAAGTAATTCAGTAGCGATTTGAAGGCTGCGCTCTAGGTATTTTTCTGATTGCAACTCAGTTCCATCAAAGACTTTTGGATCTTCATAAGTAATGGGGATTCGCATTTCAGCCCCTGCAATAAATGGACAACCCACATCAGCCTGAGAACAAGTCATTATGGCTGCAAAATCCGATTGAGGATTAAAAGAATGATTAAAAGATTTGGAAAAACCGATCACAGGAGCCATATTATCTGCATATTTTATGCTGTAAATGGGATTTTTCCCTTCAGAAAGTACATCAATATTAAAACCGGAAACCCGCAAAGCCTCTGCAGTAGCTGAAAACAAAGCGGTAGCCTCTGTTCCACCGGAATAGCAATAAACATCTTTTATCCCACAGTAAAAAGAAAGAACTTGAGCCCACACCTGAGCCAGATGACTTCGACGGGAATTGTGTGTACAAATAAAATTCAAGTTTACAGTATGATTATCATCCAGTTTTTTTCCGATAAAACCAATTAAGATTTCCAAAGCTTGTTTTCGCTCTTTAGACACATTTCCAGTATCCAACATCTCGATAGTGGCTTGAATATCAGGAATCAATTTTGACTTCATAGATATTAACATTTAGCACTTTGTTTTACATTCTACTTCTTTATACATTTCAAAAAGCAGTTTAAAAACCTCCTTAATTTCCATCCATTTTTCAGGATGAATACAGTAATTCACAGAAACACCCTCAATTGTTCCCTGAATGATGCCAATGCTTTTCAATTCCCTTAAATGCTGACTGATGGTCGCCTGTGCCAATCCTATTTCTTCAACCAAATGACTATTACAACAACTTTGGGTTTTCAGCAAATACTGAAGAATGGCTATCCGCGCCGGATGTGCCAATACACGAGCATAAGTTGCCAATTGGTTTTGTGCAGGACTAAACAAATCCGTTTTTGTAACACCCATTATTTAATTTATTAGTTATTTTAGACCAGGATAAAAATGTTCATATATCCAATGAAATAAGAATAAGCCTTCTTTTCAAATTTATATTAAATTGCAATATTACGATGATTTAAATTACTGACAAACCTATTTGATGTTAAAAGAAAAAAAATCCCGACTTCTTAAAATATAAAAAGAAGCCGGGATAAATCTAATAGATTATAAAAATCAACAATTTTATTCAATTATCAATTTAGAGCTAACTTGTCCTTTATCAGTACCGATGGAAATATAATAAATACCGGATGGCATTTTCAAATTTTCACTTATTTGTGTGATTCTGTCGTATTCTTTCATCATTATCATTCTACCCTGATTGTCTGTTATAATAAGCTCAACATCTTTTTTCTCTTCAACAAAATGGATATTGATCTCGCTTGAAGTAGGATTTGGAAAAATACTAATCTGTATGTTAGTGTTAGGAATTGTTTCTATCGAAGAAGGAAAATCATCGGAATTTATTTCTAGTCTTGAACTGAATACGGCTACATCCTCATAGACAGCATAAGCCCTGATAAAGTACCTTCTATTCTCTTCAAAATCATTGATATTTACTCTAAACTCGCCATTTTGTTCACTTGCTATAATTCTGAATGAATTAAACCCGGGTGTATAGATAGTGTCCCAGACGAAACCTGTCTCTGTAATTTCTTCTGATCCTTGCAATAATATATTGCCACGAAGACTAAATGTTCCGCCTTGAACATCCTCTAACATGAGCGTGACGAATGGCGGCACAACATGACCATTTCTTCTTAGGTAAGCCTCTTGGGTTGCGAGGACAAGATGATTGTTGTCAAATCTTCTTTCTTCTATAAATTCAATTAAGTCATCTGCTATCAAATCTGATCTTCCGAGAAGAAAGGTTCTTAGTGCCTGACGATAAAGTTCGTAGTTTGTAAGCCCCAGATCGGTTTCATGTCCTGAAAATAATCTAAGAAATTCTCTTTCTTTGGAATGGATAGTAAATCCCTGATCATCAAAATTATCCTCCAAAACCTTAATCATCCAACTATCAAGACTATCGGTAAACATAGGGTGGTCAACATTTAAATCGACCAGTGCATCTACTGACGATTCAAAATCAGCACAAAATTCTTCTACGGCAATTGTACTGTGTCCGTTATCCAAAAAATAATCATAAAGCTCTGTGTAGGTATTTCGAATCGCTTCATACGTATTGACTTGTCTTCCAAAATAGCTATCATGCAGGGCTCTTCTAAATTCAAAATTGTAAAAATCATAAAATATCTCGACAAAAACGATCTCCTCATATCTGATAATTTCATCGATAAAAAGGTCGTCCTCCTCTATATCGTAGATCACATCTTCAAACATTTCACCAAAAAACTGACTGCCAACGAAAAACTCATCGTCCAGTCGATCATCCACTTCAAACAAAAAGTCTCTGAATCTTTCATATTTATCTTCTTCAGTGAAAAATTGTTCTAAATACCAGGGAAAAGTATTTTTCAGCACCTCATATGTAGATGTAGAATTCCTGATTTCTGATTGGGTGATAGATCCCTCTATATTAATCAACCTTCCATTTTCATAGTGACGTTCAAAAACGGTACCATCAGCTTTTTCGACTTTAGAAACTCCACACCTGACGCCCCTTACAAAATTGGCAGATTCTACACTTCTTATCATGCCACTAGCATCTTTAATTACAATTTGAACAGGACCAGCGAATAGCCCGTTAGCACGTTTGCCTGTGACAATACGCTGACTACCCTCAGCATCAATTTGTTGAGTGGTACGATAAGTACCAGGCGGGTCATCAATAAATTCAACATTGTATCTATATGCTAATTCAAAAAAACCGAGGCAAGAACTGAACAAAATGGGAATACTTAATGCAAAAATCAGGATCAAAAAAAAATTATTAATTTTCATTTTAACATCAATTTAAGTGGTTAAATTCCGCGCTAAAATGAGATAAAATAACAACAAAAAAAATGATCAAAATCAGCGAAGAATATGATTTAGAGCAAAACTTTACCTAATGAACCATAGAGTATCCCTACCCTGCAATCGATTTCCCTAACTTAGTAGAAATTGAAAAAAAGATTGTATATCTTATTTTCAACCAAAATAAGCTATCTTTGTTATTTCATTAAATCACATTCAACAATGGAATTCTTAGCTACACTTCTTATTATATTGGCATTTGTCGGTGCTGCATTCTTTCTGATAAATATCAGACATATTTTTACCGGTCAGGAATTCAGAGGAACTTGCGCTTCCAACAGTCCTTTCCTAAAGGAAAAATTAGGTGGCGAGTGCTCAGTTTGTGGTAAAGGTCCAGATGAAGCTTGCAAAGGAGATGAGCAGAAAAGAGCCGCAGCTTCAGGTGTTTAGGTCAAATCCGGGAAGTGTCCCATTAAATCCTTTTTCACATTGAGATAGTCAAGATTATCCTCATTTATCTCGCCTTTGATAGGAAGCCTTTCGATGATTTCTAACCCACAGTTTTCCAGGAAGGCGATCTTCTCAGGATTGTTGGTCAGAATTCTAAGCTTCTTTATGTCAAAATACTTCAAAATATCAACAGCGATTTCATAACTGCGTTCATCTGGTTCGAAACCCAGGTGCACATTGGCATCTATAGTATTTAGCCCTTGTTCATCCTGAACATTATAAGCCATCATTTTATTGATAAGGCCAATGCCTCTACCCTCCTGCCTAAGATAAATCAACAGTCCCCCATTTTCACCAATAAGTTGCATAGAGTTCTTAAATTGATCTCCACAATCACATCTTGTTGAACCCATTACATCGCCGGTAAAGCATTCAGAGTGAATCCGGAGGATAACAGGTTCATTGGAATTAAAGTCTTTCACTATTGCCAGATGTGGCATAAGGTCATCTTTACTGGAACCAAAGGCATATAAATGGAATCTTCCCCATTTTGTGGGAATTGAAGTTTTTACTTGTAGTTGCATATTAGAAAAATACTTTCTTTAAGCAGATGGTTTAATCTAAAAGAAGGATTTGTTAACTTTTCATCATTCTATTTAGCAAATTGAATCCTCCACTTATCAAAAGTGCTATAATCATCACTTGAAATACTAACATATAAGCTAGATTTAGAAGAAATTTAAATTATTGCAAAATTGGAGGAAAACACGGGAAATACAAAAGTATATTAAGCTTTTTTGGTATTTTTATTTTATTGATATAAAGTAGTTTAAATGCATAAAAACATTTAAATCAAGGATTTTTACATTAAAAAAAGAAATATTTATTGTAAAAAAAAGTTTAATTTATTTTTTAACTTTTTTAGTCTGCCGATCTATGGATTCATCGTGAACAGCTTTGAAAAGTTGATCAATAAAGGCATAACTCAATCCCATTGCTTCTCCATTGATATGAGCTGCATCCAAAATACTTTTCCATCTCTCTGGCTGCAGAACACTTATACCATTTTTGTTTTTTAATTTTCCAATCTCTTCAGAAACTTCCATTCTTTTAGCCAACACTTCAAGTAATTGCTGATCGAAAACATCAATACTTTCTCTGTGATTCTTTAACTGACTCAGCGTCTGAGTATCAGGCGTGTAGTTTTTTCTAAAAAACAAATTATTTATACCATCCCAGAATTGCTCAGGGGTAATTTGCTGTTTAGCATCTGACTTTGCAGTGTCTGGGTTGGGATGTGTCTCAATCATCAAGCCAGAATAATTGAGATCCATAGCTTTTTGAGCTACTTCAAAAATATAATCTCTTTTACCCGCTATATGACTTGGGTCACATATCAAACGTAAATCCGGTCGCAAGGTGTGTAGTTCAATGGGTATTTGCCAATTGGGTACATTTCGAAATCTGCTGTTTCCACTAAGACTAAACCCGCGATGAATGGGAAGCACCTCAGCATTACTTACCTTTTCAAACCTCTCAATAGCACCCAGCCAAAGCTTAAGATCAGGGTTTATTGGATTTTTAACAAATACAGGGACATCAGTACCTTTTAGAACATCAGCAATTTCCTGAACGTAAAAAGGGTTGACACTAGTCCTTGCTCCGATCCATATAGCATCAAATCCTAATTTCAAAACTTTATCTGCATGAGCTGAATTGCCAACTTCTGTTATTAAGGAAAACCCATAGATTTCGCGCAATTTTATCATCCACTCCAAACCTTCATCACCTACTCCCTCGAAATAACCTGGCTGAGAACGAGGCTTCCAAATACCAGCTCTGAAATAATTGACACCTCCACCACTAGCAAGTCCCTCAGCAGTAGTTAACAATTGCTTTTCGGACTCCGCAGAACAGGGTCCTGCTATTAATATTAAATCCTTTTTGTTTGTCATAAAGTGTAAATTCACCATTAAAACAAAGAAGTAGCATAAAAGATCATATATGACAACTTAATCAGGGAAGCTCAACCTTAACTGTTTCGATTTTTTTCTCGGTAACTAATTCAGTTGTGAATTTATATCCAGCCAACTCAATTGTAACTCCCTTTTCAGGAATTCTACCAAGTTCCTGGATAAGGTAGCCTGATAGTGTTAGATAATCCCCTTCAGGAATATTAATATCTTGATAGTTTTCATTGAGATAATCTATTTCCATTCGTCCACTGAATAAATATTCTTTTTCTCCAATTTTCTTCTCAATCAAATCTTCCTGATCATGTTCATCCTCAATTTCACCAAAGAGCTCTTCCAGTATATCTTCAAGGGTTATTAAGCCACTTGTACCTCCGTATTCATCAACAACGCAGGCAATGTAAATTCTGTCTCGAACAAATTTCAGCAACAAGTCCTTTATATTTAAAACCTCAGGGACTATAAGTATACTCATCAACATTTTTTTTATCCCTCCTTTTTTATTAAAAAGGCTTTGGTGATGAATATAACCAATTACATGATCAATGTCTCCATCCACTACCAATACCCTACTGTGTCCCGATTCACGGAATACTGTTGTTATTTCTAATAACTCTGCTGTGGATTCAACGTATTTTATTTCTGTGCGTGGAATCATACAATCCCTAACGCGAATATCTTTAAGGTTTAATGCATTTCGAAATAGGTCGGTGTCTAGCTGATCATTTGTACCGGCACTTTCTCCACTTACAAATCGCTCTAAATCATGACGGGTAAAAGCACTTTCCTTTACTCGGGTATTTTGCCTAAAAACAAATTTTAGAAGAAAGTTAGAGAGTGTAATTACCAACCAACTTAAAGGAGATAAAATTTTATTGAAAAAGTTTAGTATGTACGCACTGTAAAATAGAATTTGATTAGCATAAAGCCTGAAAATAGTTTTAGGTAGAAATTCTCCAAAAATAAGCACCACCCCGGTGATTATAAAAGTAGTGGTAATTAACAATAAGAAAGTACTAGCATGAAAACCAGGTCCTAGGAAGTCCTCAAGTAGCCGCGTCATGAAATAAGTAAAGGCAACTAAAGCTATATTGTTACCAATCAGCATAACTCCAAGAAAATGATCCGACCTTTTATAAAAATCACTGATTAATTTACCTTTCCTCGAACCACTGCTCTTTTTCAACTCAATACCTAATTTATTCGCAGAGATAAAGGCAATTTCTGCACCGGAGAAAAAGGCTGATAACAATAAAAACAAGAATATGAGTAGTATAATTTCCATAATTTAAATGAGGGTTGTTATTGATTAATATCTAACTGATTGGCGTCCAAAAAACCGGCACCACGACTGAAAGAATATTCAGTAAATTCCTGATTACTGGAAAATCTATAACCATAAATCTCTTCTGTTGGATTACTAAAGCGAAAAAAACGATTGTTATAGATTCGTTCTTCTCTTTCATCCCAAATCAACTCTTCGGTTCTGAGTGTATCATTATTAATGTTAATTAAAATTACATTATCGTAAAGAGTGATTTTTTTACGCTGACTGTTCCGAATAGCTCTTTCAGATTCAACCCAACTGGACAAATTGCCATATTCATCAAAAAATTCAGCAAATACTCCACCGCTGAAATTTTCAACCATGTAGTTTTCCTCTTGCACCCTTTGCATTCTAGCAGATTCCACACGAACTTTGGTAATGGCAGAATCAGAGTAAAAAATTTCCACATCAAAAGCAACTTCATCAAAAGTCTCTTGACCTAGAAAGACTCTCACTTCAGCCATCTCATTTTTACAAGCTCCCAGTGAGATAGAACTCAACAATGCAATGACCAAAATATAAAATACATCCGACAGCTTTTTTTTCACATTAATTCATTTGTTCTACAGGCTCAGAAATATCAATAACAGCATGAAACCTCAGATTTCCATGTCTGTGTAAAATATATTCAAAAATCCCTTCATCCGGGTGAATGACCATGTTCCAAACATTGGTTGAAGCCTCAGGAAGCATTTCTGCTGTCTCATTATCAGCAGGAAAAAATTGACTTAAAGCAGTCCCCCCACCTGTTGCAAATCCTCCATACATACTAAGATCTTCATGAGTGCCGTCTTCGTGTCGGTGATCGTGTTTCAACAACAAACCTTCCTCAGTGAGGGTCAGTTGCCATGTTCTTGATGTATTTTCACCTACCTGCAAAGGCATAAACACCATATCTTCTTCGCAGATAGAAAAACTCAACAATATTGGTTGATTGTAAAATGGGTGCTCAGGATCATCTATTGGATAAACCGGTTCACCTAGATAAGTATTGCCACAAAGTTTCCGAATATTAGCCAAAAACTCTTTATAAACTTCATGAGATTGATTCATCCCCTCCTTCTCCAAAACATTTTCACTGTCAGCCTTTTCAGAAGAATCAGCTCCACAACTAATAAAAACTAAAGACACCCATAAGGAAGCAAAAATTAGAAAGTTATTTTTCATGACCATGATTTGTTTTTGCTAAATCTAAATATTCGAATATCATAATACTTTGAAGTAACATGTTAAGATAAATTATTACAAAAATATGAATTTAATAGGTAAGAAATGGAATGTTGGAATTTAAAAATGACTACTTATTTTTCCTGTCTCCTATTTTTTCTACATCTAATTCTCCGGTTTCTGACAATAAAATAGCAATAGGTTTGGTCTCCTTAAACTCATTAAAAATAATGATAAGCACGGCTGTGAAGGGTACACTGAAGATCATCCCTGCAAATCCCCATATAGCCCCCCAACTAACCAGTGATAGAATAATCACTAAAGGACTAATATTTAACCTGCTGCCCATCAACAATGGATCAATATAATTGCCGACAATGATCTGAATACCTACGATTAAAATCAGTAGTAAAATAAAAGTACTTAAGGATTCAAACTGAATTATCGAAAAAAGTAATGGTAACGAAGTAGCGGTAATGGACCCAATACTGGGAATGAAGTTTAAAAGAAATATTAAAAAAGCAAAAAAGATAGCAAAATCCAGTCCAATGATCTCCATCACCAAAAAACTAAGAAATCCGGTTAAAAAACTGGTAAATATTTTTACCGAAATGTAAGTCCGGATAGATTCATTTATTTTGCTCAATATACTTCGAAAGTGATCGTAATTTGATTTTTCACCAAAGAGATTTTTTAATTTGACTCCCAAAACATTGCGTTCCAAAAGAAGAAAAATCACATAAATAATGACTAAAATAACACTTGCAAATAAATTAGTTACTGTATCGAAAACTGGGCCTGCTGTTGCTGCTACATTTATTTCCTGAAACAAATCCGCAACACTTTCAATTTCCCCAAAATTTAAGAAATCAGGCAATTGGTTAAAAAATTGCTGAAACCTATCCTCATAATCAGGGAGAGTCGATCGCATAGACTTGAAGGTGTCGATAACGATTTTTACCGCACCAATAAAAAGTCCGATAATTACGAGGGTAGAAAATATAAGTGAAAGCCAACGGGGTATTTTCTTTTTGGCTTTTTTCTTCAAGGACATTTTACCGATAAACAAACTTAAAGACTCTATCAAATACCAGATAGCTACAGCAATAACGAAGGGTATCAGCAACCTTTTCGCAACAACAAGGAAATAAATCACTACAGCGGTACTGATTATCCAAAGAGCAATAGTTCTGGATTTCATGATCTTTTAATTTGGACTGCAATTTATAAATTTTTCCGGAAAAACCGTTAGTCATGATAACCTCTCTATTAAATTTTTATCTAATAGATGTTGTAATATTGCATTATATTCGTCCATCTTTAAAGTACTCATAATTCATGTTTAAAAGAAACATACCCAATTATTTGACCTTAATCAACCTAGGAGCCGGGGTTGGTGCAATATTTTTAATTTATACAGGCGAATTAAACTGGGTGTTTTTATGTGTCGGAATTAGTTTAGTTGCAGACCTATTGGATGGACTCATTGCCAGACTTTTGAAGGTATCAGGTCCAATGGGAGTCCAATTGGATTCATTGGCAGATTTAGTTAGTTTTGGTGTGATGCCAGCTTTTTTCCTCTTCGCTTTAATTGAACCTCTCCTGGATTCTTCTTCAGTTATTTTTGCCCACGCCTTTGCCGCAATTTTTTATGTAATGTGCGCCTGTTGGCGTTTAGCCAAATTCAATATAACTGAAAGCAAAGGAAATGACTTTAACGGACTCCCAAGCCCCGCAGCGGGACTTTTTATTCTATCCTATAGTTTGCTTATTTTAAGTGGTATCCCAACCGATTTAGATTTGAAAATATTGACCATTCCCCTGCTGCTGATAATTGGATTTCTAATGGTTTCCAATATTGGCTTTATCTCATTAAAATTCAACCCTAAAGTTCATAAAGCCAATTTTTACAGATATTTGCTTATCGGCCTAACACCCCTTCCCCTATTCATTATTGGAATATCTGGAGTATTCATCTCGATGGTGTTTTATTTATTTCTATCGATTGTGGCTAACTTTTTTCCAATAAGTGATAAAGATTAGACCTTTAAGAGGTCCAATAAGGTCGCAAAGAGTAACTGTATTCAGTCCTTATCAAAAGGTTAAAATCCATTTCTTTGCATTAAAAATATTACTCAATTCTTCCACTTATTTCTCCAAAGCTTGGTATCTTGCGCCACTAAAATTAAAAACATGATAATAGGAGTTCCAAAAGAGATCAAACCAAGTGAAAACAGAGTTGCACTTACACCTGCAGGTGCCCTGGAATTAACAAAAAGAGGACATAAGGTTTATGTTCAGACCACAGCAGGAGAGGGAAGTGGATTTTCGGATGAAATGTATATTAGTGCAGGTGCTGAAATCCTTCCTAATATTGCAGCAGTCTATCAAATTGCTGAAATGATTATCAAAGTAAAAGAGCCTATTGAGCCTGAGTATAAATTAATCAAAAAGGACCAGTTGTTATTTACTTATTTTCATTTTGCATCCTATGAGCCTTTGACAAAAGCAATGATTGATTCAGGTGCTGTATGTCTTGCTTACGAAACAGTAGAATATCCCGATCGCAGTTTACCCCTCTTAATTCCAATGTCAGAGGTAGCAGGTAGGATGGCGACACAAGAAGGAGCTAAGTACCTTGAAAAACCACAAAAAGGGAAAGGAATCCTCCTGGGTGGTGTTCCCGGTGCAGCACCCGCAAAAGTATTGGTAATAGGTGGAGGAATCGTCGGAACACAAGCGGCAAAAATGGCTGCAGGTATGGGTGCTAGTGTTACTATACTAGATATCAGTCTTCCAAGACTCAGGCAATTAGCTGATATTATGCCCCCTAACGTTACGACTAGGTATTCTGACGAATATACTATAAGAGAGTTAATTAAGACACACGATTTAATTATCGGAGCTGTATTGATTCCAGGCGCCAAAGCGCCCAATCTCATCACCCGAGACATGCTAAAAACTATGCAGCCAGGAACAGTTCTTGTTGATGTGGCAGTAGATCAGGGTGGATGTTTTGAAACCACCAAACCAACAACCCACGATGACCCAATTTATATCATTGACGAAGTCGTTCATTATTGTGTAGCCAATATGCCGGGAGCAGTTCCATACACCTCTACCGTCGCACTAACTAACGCTACACTACCCTATGCAATTAAGCTTGCAGATCAGGGGTGGCAGGAAGCTTGTATGAATGACGCGAGCTTATTGCCCGGACTGAATGTAGTAGATGGAAAAGTGGTTTATGAAGCTGTCGCTGAGGCATTCGATTTGCCATATACTCCCGTATCTCAGGTATTGGGATAAGATAAAAATTTCCTCTTGCGGGAATTTATAAAAGCAATTTCAGTAATTGTAATACAAAACCTAAAGATGGCTGTCTCCCTATGTGTAGGCAGCCTCTTTTTTTCAGATATTATTTCTTCCAATTAATCCTTTGCTCTTGGATTAGATTATTACCAGTCAGATAGGTCTTCAAGTCAGTCAAAAACTCCACGCCTTTAACCTCAAAAGTATCACGGTTCTCATTGAAAACATCCAGTGCAATTCTACCCTTCAATTCAATTCTTGCTCTATCTGAGAGTCTGTTAAAAACTCTAAGAATTCTTTCTTCTTCACCGTAGGCAGCTAACCAATCTGCAGCTGCCATTTGACTCATAATCAAAGCCGGCCGTTGAGGCAACTCCCCTGAGTATTTTTCTATTGTCAAATAAATAGATCTGCAAAAAACCTCAAAGTCATACAAAAATAAATCTTTCCAAATATCGCACAATAAATAATCTAGAAGAACATCAAGAACCACGCTACTATACTTCCCAAAGTGGGATCGAAAAAACGGCAGTAAATCACGTAAAGCCTGATGATTGTCTGTAAAAGTATCAATAGCCCTATGCAAATAAACTCCATTAATTAAAGCAGGAGATAACTGATGATGATAACGATTCTTTAAAAAATCGCCACTTAAGTTGCCTAGTGTAATGAAATCATCCTTTGGCGAGAAAACAGCGTGACCCAAGAAATTCAATTCATATAGTTTTATGAGATAAACAACTCAAATATTTAAGACAGTAAATCAATACATGATGTTTAGATTAATTAAAAAAAAACCCTTCACCCTCAATATTTACTTGCTTAATGCATATCCAATAGAATATAACAACAAAGTTAAACCTTCGAAATATAATCCAAAACAGCCTTTTTGGTAGTCAACCAATTCCTACCCTCTTTATGAGCATCGATCAACCCCCTCCTGGCTAGTAATGAGATGTAATCAGCACCATATGGAACCCCTTTTTCCTCAGCAATAGCTGAAAGTGGCAAGTAATCATCATAATGTCCCGGTAATGAATTGAGGTACATATTCAGGGAACGTTCAGTAGCTTGAAAAACCAACAGAAAAAGCTTATCGTAATTTCCCTTATTCGCAAGATTCAATGCATTGAAATATTTTATTCTATCATTTTTTAGAATAATAGCAGGAGGAAAACCTTTTTTCATAAGAATCAAATTCATTGCTAAACGAGCAGTCCTGCCATTTCCATCAAAAAATGGGTGGATGTGAACAAGGCGATGATGAAACCAGGCAGCCAGAACCGGGGCTTCCAATTCATTAAAGTCCTGATGTAGCTGATCAAACAACTCATCCATAAGGAAGCTTATTTTATATGGTGGCGGTGGAACAAAATTAGCACCGAGAACCCGCACCCTACCAGTGCGAAAACGACCTGCATAATCCAAATCAATATTGCGCAAAATAAGACTGTGCAAATCAAGTAAATCTGAAACTGCAAAAAGGGCATCCTGAGCTACCATATCCTCAAGTAACTCAATCGCAGAACCGTGATTAATCGCCTCGAAATGCTCTCGGATACTTTTACCTCCAATAGCTAAGCCGTGTAATAATACCATTTTGGTCTCGCCAATACTGAGTGAATTGCCTTCGATCGCATTCGAATTATAGGTCCATTCAAGCAACCAATCCTCTCTTAATCGCTGTAATACTGTATTAGAAAAAGGACGATGGTTGTCGATAATTGCTTTTTTACTAATCAGCCGATCCAGTAAATTTTTGTTTTTGTCATTAAGTCTCATAAGAAAATGTCTTAAATCTATATCGGTTATCAAAAATACTAAATTATCCGATATTGAACAAGCTTTTCCCAATTTTTTTGACATTAACAAAAATAACAAATATGGATAAAACATCATTGGTACTCTAAAGTAAAAAACACTATTAGCTAAATGCCTATGAAAATCGCTCAAATTCAGTCTTAACAACCTCAGCTAAATATTTTATTCTTTTATCTGAAGGGTATTTCAAACTCAATCCATACCAAGCCTGATTGCCTCCGGAATGGATAAGAACAACTTGATGACTTTGACCTTCCAATCCTTTGTTTTTATAAAAGTAATACAAGGCTTTGCCATTGTAAAACGGGTCGAGAAGAACTCCGGAATGATCGTAAACAGTAACCAAAAAATCAAGTAAATCATCGCTTATATTGCCTATTCCTTTATCACCGTTTTGAGAAATGAGCCTCCATTGCGCGAGTTTTCCTTGACATTTTCCAAGCTCTTCCTCTAGAAAGTGATTAAAAGCATTTGATTTAATGGAGGGAAAAACCTGCAATTGCCAATCCATTGGTAAGTTTTTAAGCATATAAAAACTACTGATACCTGTACCTGCTGCCGCAAGCAAAGTTACATTTTCACAGTGCAGAAGGTCTTCTATTTCCTTAATCATCAAACTGATTCCCTCTTCAGACCAAGGACCACTCCCCCCCTCCGGTATCCATATGACATCTTTATTTTCAGTGATATAATCAAAAGGGCTTTGTTTGTCGTTTCTGACTGCCCTTAGTTGAGTTCTGCTCAAGCCTATAAACTCTACCCCAAGTTTTTTCGCCCACTCCATCAGGTATGTATCCTCAGCTGTTTCCGGTGAAAGTATGGTAAGTGGATAGTTATATAAATGGCAAATCCAGCACAAGGCAAATACCAGGTTGGAGTAATTTCCACCAGTACTTAAAACCCTTACCCTTTTTTTCTGCTCTTTGAAAATCGGATGCCCCATCAGCTTCCGCCATTTGTTTCCACCAATAAAAAAATGTATCAGATCATCTCTTTTTACAAAAAGCCTGCACACTTTACCTCTGTAATAAAATTCTACCTCTTGAAGAGGTGAGGGGATTAGAAGCTTTTCATTTTTAAAACTATTCACTGTCGGGCAATTACTAAAAAGTAAGCTTCAAAATTAATCTATAATTTCGACTTTTCGTATCTTAGAGTATTGTTCCAATAAAATCAATCTGGGCAAACCATTTAAACACTGATTATTCAAGCATATGTTTTTCAGCTTTTCAAAAAACGCAATAACTACTCAACTAAATTCATGCCATTATGGAATTTTACAGCTCTTTAAATGGCTTACAAGTATTTGGATACTGGTGTTTTTCGTCTTTACAGCGAGTGCACAAAATTGTCCTGTTCCAATACCACTTAACATAACTAACATCACTATTGAAGCTGCTACAGTATCCTGGTTCCAAAGTGGATCTCCTCCTGATAGTTTTGACATTTCGTACAGAACAGTCCCAGGAAGTTATCCGGGAGAACCTCAATTTAGCGGAATCAATTCGTCTCCTTTCGAAATCACTGATCTCCAATCAGGGGTACTTTATGAATTTAGGATAAGGAGCAGATGCGGCATGGAAATTAGCGATTGGTCGCAACCAAGGAGATTTATCACCCATCTGACTAATCCTTCAGATTGCCAACTACAACTCCCACTTGGGGATAATAATTGCGGAAGTGTCAGTGACGTTTTCAGAATTTCCGTTGCAGATGCACCTGGAGACAACTTAGGGGTTGATGTATTTATTGAAAAAATCCTCCTTATCATTGATCATACCTGGCCTGCTGACTTAAATATAAGACTGCGCTCACCGGACGGCACGGAAATAACGCTATCTTCAGACAATGGAATAGGAGACAATCACTACGGGAACCCCACTGATACAACTTGTTCAAGTACAACCACTTTCTCAGATGAAGCATGCACCTTAATTTCGGATGCAGCACCTCCTTTTATTGGAACTTTCAGACCTGAACAGCCTATAGCCACCCTACATGATAGTTCATCTGCAATTGGAATCTGGGAATTGCATATTTGCGATAAGGCTCCCGGTGACATAGGGACATTACTCTTTTTTGAGGTTGAATTCACCAATATAAAATGTATCGCACCGATTCTTTTAGGTACTGATATCATTGGAGACAATCAATTACAAATTCTGCTCAATCCGGGTTTTGCCTGCGACTCTATTTTAGTGGAAATAGGTCCTCAAGGATTTACCCCACAGGGTTTTCCACAGTCCGCCGACAGTAGCGTAGCAATTTATTACTTTTCATGTGATATGGATACCCTGATAATCAGCGACCTTGAACCCAATCTGGATTATGACTTTTACCTCTACTCCATTTGTGATAGTATTACATCTTCACCCTCCTGCGTAAAAGGCTTCAGTACTAATTGTCCACCTCCCAAGTTGAATTCCAATTTTGATGTTGAGGAAATTTGTGAATTGTCCTGTCTTGATGCTTGTAATCTGGCAGGATGGTGGAGAAATAAATCTAATACCGGACCTCAATGGCAAATAAACTCTGGCTCAACACCGACAGAGGGAACCGGACCTGAAACAGCAGAAAAAGGTTTTGGGAATTACCTACTCTTTAATGGGTCGAGTCCGCTTTGCTACTATCCGGAAAGTGCAGTTTTAGAATCCACATGTATTGAAATAATTTCAGCAGAGGACGACTGTGATTTTTCTTTTTTCTATCATATGTGGGGCCCGGAAGTAAAAAGTCTTCACCTATTATTATCCACAGATGGTGGTTTCAATTGGGACAGCCTTTGGAAAGCTACCGGCAATCAGGGAAACCAATGGATTCAGACTGACATTGACCTGAGCTCATATCACGGAACTGTAGGAAGGTTTAGATTTGTGGCTGAAGGAAGCGAAAGTGGTCGTGGCGATATTGCATTGGACAACATTCTTCTTTATCACTCCACTATTGTGGACAGCAGCTCGCTGATTTATTTTGTGGATGATGATGGAGATGGTTACGGGCAGAATGGAACAGAAACATTTTTTTGCACTTTAGATCCACCTGATGGCTGGGCCGATCAAGGCGGTGATTGCGATGATGAAAATCCCGCGATCAATCCGGGTGCTGAGTTAATCCCCTGTAATTTAATCGATGAAAATTGTACCGGACTGGACGACGATCAACCAGCTGACAACCCCATCTCCCATGAATTAATTTCCATCTCTCATGAAAGCTGCTCTAGAGCCAATGACGGCAGAATAGAGATTTCGATATCAGGAGGTATTCCTCCTTATAGCATACTATGGAACACAGGAGATACGAGTTCAACTATAGAGTCGCTAACTTCAGGAATTTACTTTGCTACTATTGCCGATACAGATTCTTGTCTTTACCGAACAGAATTTTTTGAAATACAAACAACCACGGCTGCCGATTTATCCTTTGTCAATATCGAGCGCCCAAGCTGTAGTTCAATTAATGACGGTCAAATTGAAGTCCTTATTGGAGGAGGAACAGCCCCTTTTAATTACGAATGGAATACCGGAGATACTACATCTTTACTATCAGAGGTTTTTTCCGGAAATTACAGGGTTTCAGTAATCGATGCTGATTCATGTGTTTATATCTCAGAGTGGTTTCATTTGAGACCTCTCACTCCATTTGATATTGTAGTAGCAGAAAAAGCCAGTCCCAGCTGCCATGGGATAGAGGATGGGTCTATTACTGTTCAAATATTTGGTGGATCCCCACCATTTCTCTATGAATGGAGCACCGGAGATAGTCTAAGTTCTATTGACCAAGTCGGTTCAGGGTATTACCATCTTACTGTAACAGATGCAAATGATTGTCAAGTCGTAAAAGACAGTATATTCTTAAATGAACCCGAGCCATTATTAGCTATTTTTCCTACCATATCTACACCACTGTGCCCCGGACAATCTACATCAAGAGTTCTTACGGAAATACAGGGAGGAACTTTCCCCTATACCTTTTTCTGGCAAAAAGGAAATAACACTTATACCACAAAGGATTTGATCAATGTCCCGGCGGGAACTTACCAACTAACCATAACTGATATAAACGGGTGTAGTTTTAATGATGAAGTCATCATTTCAGAACCGGATAGTTTCTTTGTAAAGGTTTTAGAAAAAAATCATGTAAGTTGTGGAAATAGAACTGATGGGAATCTGGAGGTAGAAATAAACGGTGGATGGCCTCCTTATGAAATTTTTTGGAGTACTGGGGAAAAGAATGAAAACCAAATTAGCGAACTGGCCTCAGGCTATTATCAATTTACCATCAGTGATCAGGCCGGTTGTAAATTCACTTCAGAGGAGATTCAGATTCAAAACAGAAACCTGCCTTTGGAGGTTCAGCTCACTGTACTTGATTCAATAAGTTGTTATCAGGCAGGAGACGGTAGGATTCGCGCTGAGGTAGCAAGTCCCTATAGTCCCTATATTTTTAACTGGTCCCATCTAAACCCGGTAATTTCCGACACAGCCGTTCAAATCCTTGACAATGCTGCACCTAACAATTACCTGCTTACTGTCTCGGACGCTTCCGCATGTTCAGGCATCTCACAGCCATTATTGGTCACTGAACCTCAAGATCTTATAATTACAGATATTTTAGTAAAAAAGCCGAGTTGTCATGGAGATTCGGATGGTGAATTGACTCCAATTTTTTCGGGAGGAACTGCACCCTACTCATTTCTTTGGAGCGATGGATCAGATCAGGAGAAGGCAAGCCAACTAACAGCCGGTAGTTATCATTTGACTATTTCAGATAAAAACGAATGCAGGCGAAGCAGAAACAACATCACACTAAATCAACCTGATCCTATTGAAATTGATCTGGAGGTATTGGGCTCACGAGAAGGAGAAAATGAAGGCGAGGCTAATCTGGAAATAGAAGGAGGAATCCCACCCTATGATATAGTATGGGACGAACGAATTACCCGTTTCTCCAACGAAAAAGCAACTGAACTTAATCCCGGAGAATATGATTTGACAATCATTGATGCCAATGGATGTCAAATTGATACCAGTTTTTTAATAGAACTCATAACCGGAACATTAGATTTTGAGAGAAGCAGTTGGGTGCTTTTTCCCAATCCAACCTACAGTGATTTGTCCCTTAGAAGCGATAGTGAAATCCATCTATCCTACTTCAATATTAGCCTAAGAGATATCACGGGCAAACAAATAGATAACATAATGGTTAGATCAATAAATTTCAACACCATACGCATCCAATTACCTGACCATATTTCATCAGGCTCTTTCTTTCTAGAGGTAAAAAATAAAGCTACCGGAAAAACAAATATATTTCCATTTAGTGTTCAAGAGCGGTAAGGACAGTTGATATAAATAGTCTAGATTTTAAAGATTAAAAAGTCCACTTATCTATTATTGGAAACCTAATATTCTAAAACTGGTGCGCCTGTTCATCTGATGGTCTTCTTCTGAGCATTCCTCACAAATGCAATCTATCCTTGGTTGGCTTTTTCCATAACCTTTTGCAATCAGCCGCTCCTCTGATATCCCATTTTGGATAAGATAATCAACCGCAGATTGTGCTCTATTTTGCGAAAGTGTAAGGTTGTATACCTCTGACCCACGACAATCTGTATGCGAACCCAATTCAATTACCATATCCGGATTATCCTCTAAAATTTGAGTAAGTTGATCAAGTGTAGGTTTGGCGTCATCCCTTATTTCCCATCTGTCAAAATCGTAGAGAATATCCTCCAACACAATCTCGAGATCTACATAAATCTTCTCCAAGACAATCTGAAGTTCAATGATCTCAATAGGATTATTTGGATCCTGGGACATGCCTTCAGTGCTGATCAATCGACTTTGTCTGAAATAGCCATCAGCGGAGGCAGCGATTCTATAAGTTTTATCCGGTTGAAGTTGAGCATTAAAACGAGAATCCTGCCCCGTATTAATTAAAACAGTATCCTGTTGACCGATCACTTCTACTTTGGCAAATGGAAGATTTCTGCTCCCCAATCGACGACTATTAGGATCACCTTCTACTTCGAACAATTGCTCCATTACCATTCCACGCAAATCAATAGAATAAACTATTTCGTCCTCGGGCTCTTCTCCCTCAGAAACATATTCTTTAAAGAAATAAATGTTGTCTGTCGCACTACCTCTAGAACTACTAAAATACCCTTTCCGGAGAAGATTTCCATCATTCTCAAAAAAGGGATGAGGCATGTAGGCAAAATCATCTGCACCAGAATTAATGGGAGGAAGTAAATTCTCAACTGCGCCCCAACTCCTGTCAGCTTGTAATACGGATCTAAAAATATCGAGACCACCCATACCAGGATGACCATCCGAAGCAAAATACAATGTATCACCAGTCAAGTAGGGAAAACTCTCATTTCCGTCTGTATTTACGGACCCTTCCAATGGCCTTGGCTCGAGCCATTCATTAGCACGCAGATAGGAGACAAAAAGATCAAAGCCCCCATTGTGATTGGGCGGCTTATGTGAAAAAATCAGCATAGTACCTTCATCATTAACAGTAGGATGTAAATAATTTGAACCTTCTTTTTGAAAATCAAGGGGTTCTGGAGTTGACCATATACCGGATGGCAGTCGATGACTAAAAAATATTCTACAGAATCCGTCTTCACTATTTTCAGACTTACAACGCGTAAAAAAGACTGTACTTCTGTCGCCGGTAAAACTTAAAGTACCTTCATTAGCTTCAGAATTTAAAAAATCAAGGTCTTCTAAAAACATCCCTGATGTTTTGTCATAGGTATAGAAATTAAAAAAACCTCGACCTGTCCAAGAATAGGTTTTTTCACCGGTTAATCTGCCCAATCTGTCTGAAGAAAAAATAAGTGTATTTTGATTATAAAACACGGGTGAATAATCTGAAAATTCTGAGTTAAAAGGGGCTTCTAATATCTCAATGTTTTTTTTCTCTCCTTGATGAATCAAATCCATTGCAATACTTGCCGTACGCATATTGTTATTCCATGTGTCAAGTTGTCCAAAATCATCTATTAAGGACCGATATGCAGCCTCTGCCTCAGCATACTGCTCCATATTCATTAAAGTTCTTGCCTTACCCTCTCTCGCTTTTACTCCATATCCATGTCCTATAGCCACTTCATACCATTGGGAAGCAGTCTGAAAATTACCGGTACGATAATAAGACTCAGCCAATAAAAAAGATTTTTCTGCCTGATTCTCCCGCATTCTGGAATTTTCATATTCCTTAGTATAAAACTCAATAGCCTTAGCGTATTTCTTCAACTCAAATGCAGTGTCCCCATCCCTTACCTGAAATGTACTAGAACAAGCCCCCAATGAAAGCAAAAAAAAAACAATAAAAAGAAATGTAAGATTTTTCATAATCTGTATTACCATATCAGTAACGGCAGGATCAGAAAATTAGTTTTTTAACCGCAATCAGCAGACCTAGAAAATTATAGGTTAGGTATAAAAAAAGGGAAGCTATAGCAGCCTCCCTTTTATTTTCAACAATTGGTGATTTTATACTTTAGATCTTGCTAAGTTAGATTTTTTCTTAACCTCTCTAGGTTTCA
This sequence comes from Saprospirales bacterium, assembly GCA_007693915.1. Classification (GTDB taxonomy): domain Bacteria; phylum Bacteroidota; class Bacteroidia; order Chitinophagales; family Saprospiraceae; genus PWJY01. Next base: position 21,288 of record RECS01000103.1, read on the forward strand.
TTTCACCGGTAAGGTCATGAACCACAGGTGTTGCTACGAATACCGAACTGTATGTACCCACAATGATACCTATCAATAAGGCGAAAGCAAAACCTTTTATACTTCCTCCTCCGAAAATAAACAATACAAATACCACAAAGAAAGTAGTTACCGAGGTAATTACTGTCCTACTTATAGTGCTGTTAACAGCCATATTGATTACATCAGTTTTATTTTTATTAACATAAGTATTGAGGTATTCCCTTATCCGGTCAAACACCACCACGGTATCATTTATCGAATAACCGATGACTGTCAGCAAGGCTGCAATAAATGCCTGATCAATTTCCATTGCCCATGGAACAATTCCATGAAGGATGGAGAATACTGAAAGTAGTATCAAGGTATCGTGGAAAAGTGCCGCAACAGCACCCATACTGTATTGCCACTTGTTAAACCTAATAAAAATATACAAGAATATCAGCAACAATGCAAAAATGGTTGCGTAAACCGAACTACGTCTAATATCATCCGCGATCGTCGGACCTACCTTAGCTGAACTGATAATATGGGTACCCCTAGAGTCAGTGCTCAAGAAGCGCTCTAATTCAAGACCGCCTCCAACAATCTGATTGACCCCCTCATGCAATAATGCAGCGACTCGATCAGCGGCATCTTCACTAGTATCATCAATAAGATGAGAAGTAGTAATATTGAAAGTATTTCTGGTGTCTACGGCTTTTACAACCGGCTCATCGTCAAAAATTCCTGACATTACTTCCCTCAAATCATTAGCAGTAACATCAACATTATCGGCAAATTGAACATTATAAGAGTATCCACCCCTAAAATCAACACCAAGCTCAAAGCCTCTTGTCGCAAAAGAAACAATACCTAAAATAATAATAGTAGATGAAATGATATAAGCTAGTTTTCTCTTACCCAACCAATTTATCTGCGGATTGGCAAACATATTCTTAGTAGCTGGAGTAAAGAAAGAAATATTTTTCCCTTTGGAAATAGTCCACCATTCAATAAGCATTCTACCTAATAACACAGCGGTAAAAAGAGAGCACAATACACCAATGATTAATACCACAGCAAAACCCTTAATTGGACCCATACCAAAATAGGCGAGTACTATGGCTGTCAGAATGGTTGTAACATTGGCGTCAATGATGGCGGAATAGGAGTTTTTAAATCCATCACTAATGGCCATCAGCATGGACTTGCCTTCCCGGACCTCCTCCCGTATCCGCTCAAAGATGATCACATTGGCATCCACCGCCATACCAATGGTCAGAACAATACCGGCAATACCGGGCAAGGTAAGAACCGTACCGAAGGATGACAATGCTCCAAAGATAAAGAACAGGTTAGCAAATAGAGCCACAATAGCAACTAAACCACCCGTACTGTAATACAGCACCATAAAGACAAGTACCAAGAGAAATCCTGAAATAAGAGCCGTTATTGATCGATTGATGTTATCCTGTCCTAATGAAGGTCCAACTATGGCTTCCTGAATAATAATAATTCGTGCAGGTAATTTTCCAATTTCAAGAATATTAGCAAGATCCTGTCCATCCTGAACACTAAAATCTCCGCTGATTCGGGAATCACCTGATGGAATTGGTTCATTTACTCTAGGAGCAGATACCACCTCATTATCCAATACTATAGCAATTTCTCTATTGTTATCCTGAGCAGCTCTTGTCGTCATTTCTTCCCATACTCGTGCACCTTGAGCGTCAAGTGAAAGATTCACAACAACCTGGCTGGTAACAGGATCAATGGTACTGGATGCTCTAATTACCCGATCCCCTTCAATAGGAGCAGTTTGTGCACCCCTTCTTTTTTGGATGGCATACAATTGGTACTGTCTTGTTCTCTGTCCGGTTTGAATATCTCTCGTTGGATTCGCACTCCATCTGAAGGCGAGATCTCTAGGAAATAAAGCCTGAATATCAGGTCTTGTAAGCATTTCCATAATCCTGTCCTTATGGCTTCTGTCAGCGGCCCCCATAACAGAAATAGGGAATATCATCTGACCACCTGAGGCAGCATTTAATTCTAACAAAGATAGCAATGGTCCTCTTTCTCCGGTCGACAAATCCATTTCAGCCTCAACAAGCAGCGTATCAATGGAAATTATTGTATCTAATATTTCATTATTTTCGTCATAGGTGTATGTGATAGTAGTATCTACTCTAAATTCCTGTTCAGTAGTTTCCACCTCTGCTCCACCGGCAACTGCTTTAAGTCGCTCATCAGCCTGAATAAATGCATCTAAAATACCTTCATCGGATACTCGATAAACATCCCAGAATTCCAACTGTGCACTGGCCTGAAGGAATCTTCTGGCACGCTCGGGATTATCCACCCCAGGAAGCTCTACGATAATAATATCTCTGGAAGCATCTAGAGACACATTAGGTTGAGTAACTCCAAATTTATCGATACGATCTCTCATTCGGTTGAATGTCAACCTTACCGTCTCATCAGCATTTTGCCTAATAAGTCTCAGCATTTCACCATCGGTGGTCTCAAAAGTAATCTGATCTCTCAAAGACGGATTTCGTGAGAATATAGAAACAAGCGTTTGCCCATCTGTCCTTCTACTTCTCCACTCATCATAGAATACAGAAATGAAATCCGTCTGAGCACCTGTAAAATTCTCACGAGCAGCGACAAGCGATTCTCTAAATACAGGATCTCTACTATTATTTGATAAGCTCAGAAGAAATTCTTCGAGGTCAATTTGAAGAACAACACTCATACCACCTCTCAGGTCAAGTCCAAGAGCAAGTTGCCTCGCTTTTAACTCTTCATAGGTATATCCCTTTACTAATGGGATTCTAAAAACCTCCTCACTTGACATAGAATCGAGAAAAGCCACCCTGACATTTCTCATTTGTTCATTTCTCTCATCAATGTCTTCAATTCCGACAGTAGCTGCCTCTGCAAATCTGTCTGCCTCGCGCTCAACCTGAGTAGTTGGGATTACAAACATGTATTGAATGAGCGTAACCACGATCATTACTACCAGAAAAAACTTAATAATTCCTTTACCTTGCATTTTAAAAATGTATGTTTTGAATGTGTTTTAGAAAAACGACGCAAAGATATGTATTTAAACCAATATATTTTAGCTAATTGACAGCAACAAAATTATGTTATCACTACCATGGAATATAAAGCTTTAAAAAACAACTCAATAAACTTCTATTAATCAACAAAATAGATCGCGATAAAAATTGCATTTTTATTTACTTCAAGCCCTAAACTATATCTAAAAATGTAAACTTTTTGAAGAAAATTATTGCATAAATTAAAATCAAATATTTAGGTAATAGAATCTACCTATTTTTCAATTAAATTTATTTATATGGAATCTACATCTTCTATCATAGAAAGCTTCATCGCTTTAGCCTCTTTATGCCCCACTGCACCTATCTGCATAATTCCACCCTCAGCCTTGGCAACATGTTCTGCAAAACTCCTGTAGGTATGGACCAGCTGCTCAGCGTATAAAGGACTTATTTTTTTTAAAAGTGTATTAATGTCCCTTAATTCCTTCTCCAAGTACTCGTTTCGCTCCCCCTCATCATTTGGCAATTTTGAAACTACATCCGAAAATCGATCATCAAATTTTTCAAACACCTCATTGTAGTACTGTCTAATTCTAGGTTCAAAATTACCGGAAAATCGTCTTAATCCGGCTATCCTTTTTGCAGAAAAGACTTCCTTTTCATTTAGCTTCCCGTCAGCAAAAGCTACATATGCAGCAATTAGTGGAATCGCATTTAAGAGTTTATTATTTTCTTCTTTGCTTAATCTCATATTAATTCATTTTGAAATTGGTGCGCAAATATCGGAACTTTAATCCAAAGTTGGTGAATACCGTAAAGAGTTTTAACAATATAAATGACTTGAAGGCAAATACTTAATATAAATTATATCATGATAGTTATTTTCCCAACATAGCAACCAACATAAAATACAAGCTATAAAGAATCCTAAAAAGTATCTGCTTAATCCCAATCTAATGTAAAACATATCAACTATTTTTGTATAAATTTTTTAAAAATAAAAACTCAATCCTTTGGCCTCCAAGACAAAAAAGAAGCAAACTCCACTAATGCAGCAGTACTTCAAAATGAAGTCTAAATACCCTGATGCTATCCTACTTTTTAGGGTTGGTGATTTTTACGAAACCTTTGGGGAAGATGCGATCACCACTTCAAAAATCTTGGGCATCATCCTTACCAACAGAAATAATGGTGGAAGCAAAATTGAATTAGCAGGATTCCCTTATCACTCCATGGAGACATACCTTCCTAAATTAGTTAAAGCAGGTTACAGGGTTGCCGTTTGCGATCAATTGGAAAAACCTTCACCAAACAAGAAAATAGTTAAAAGAGGGGTCACTGAAGTCGTCACTCCCGGTGTAACCATAAATGACAGTCTCCTTCATCAAAATAACAATAATTATCTGTGTGCCATTCATATGGAAAAAGAATACCGGACAGGTATGGCTTTTTTGGACATTTCTACAGGTGAATTCTTCGTAACTGAAGGAGATAAGAGTCAGACAGAAAAATATCTCCAATCCTTTCAACCTTCAGAAATCCTACACTCAAAAGCCCTTTCTAATGAAATAGAAAATTGGCTGGGCGACGAGTATTACACCTATGGACTGGACGAGTGGATGTTTACCGAGGAATTTGCCTTAGAAAAACTACTTCAACACTTCAGGGTGGTATCTCTTAAAGGTTTTGGAATCGAAGGATTAAAAGCAGCTCAAATTTCCGCCGGAATTATTTTACAATATCTGGCTCAAACTGAAAACAATAAAATATCCCACATCAGGAAAATCAGTCGATTGCAATCAAACGACTACCTATGGTTGGACAAATTCACCATCAGAAATCTTGAACTAATTAACAGCCTTCACCCAACAGGACATTCACTACACAGTATCATTGACAGAACAATCAGTCCAATGGGGGCAAGACTCCTCAAAAAATGGATAGTACTTCCACTCACATCAATTAATGCTATCCAAAACCGTCTCGATGCCGTAGAATACCTTTTTAAAAATGGAGAAGCAAGAACAGTGCTGAGGTCTTCCTTAAAAAAAATGGGTGACCTGGAGCGTCTAGTATCAAAAATAACTTTACAAAGAATAAATCCAAGAGAGTTGTTACAACTTATGACTGCACTCGAAGCCATAGGTCCAATTATTGAAGAACTCAATCAATCAAGTCCGAACCAACTGCTCAATATAGCCAAACGCCTTGACAATTGCCCAGATTTACAGGAAACCCTGAAGCAGCAAATAAAAGAGGATGCGCCGGCAGTTTTTGGAAAAGGACCGGTAATCAATGACGGATTCAATGAAGATTTAGATGAATGGAGAAATACCATTAGAAACAGCAAAGAACTCCTTCTGGAAATACAAACATCAGAAATTGAACGCACCGGAATCCAAAATCTGAAAATTGGATTCAATAATGTCTTCGGTTACTATCTGGAAGTAACCAATAAATATAAAAACAAGGGACTTGTTCCCGATGATTGGGTTCGAAAACAGACCCTCTCCAACTCAGAGCGCTACATCACAGAGGAATTAAAATCATTGGAGACCCGTATTCTAACTGCAGAAGATCAAATTTCAGATATAGAAGAAAAACTATACGCAGAACTGTTGGAAAAACTGCTAAATTATGTTGAGTCCATACAAAATAATGCTGTTTTACTCGGCCAACTTGATTGTCTTATCTCTTTTGCTCAGGTAGCTATTGACAACCATTATTCAAAGCCTTTGCTTAATTCTGGTGATGAGTTAAATATCACCAATGGAAGACATCCTGTTATTGAAAAAGAAATGCCACCGGGTCAAGCTTACATACCCAATAACCTGACAATGGATAAGGAAGAAAATCAAATCCTGATGATTACCGGTCCGAATATGTCGGGAAAATCAGCAATACTGAGGCAAACAGCCCTCATTAGTCTTATGGCCCAAATGGGTTCTTTTGTTCCGGCTGAAAAAGCAGAACTCGGGCTAATTGATAAAATATTTACCAGAGTAGGAGCATCAGATAATATCTCCTCCGGTGAATCCACCTTTATGGTTGAAATGAATGAAACAGCTTCTATACTAAATAATCTCTCCTCCAAAAGTTTGATCCTATTGGATGAAATTGGCCGTGGCACTTCCACTTATGATGGGATGAGCATTGCCTGGTCTATTGCAGAATTCTTGCATGACCACAAGGATTTGCGACCTAAGACCCTGTTTGCCACACATTACCATGAACTGAATGAGCTGGAACTGTCTTTCGGCAGGATAAAAAACTTCCATGTGGCAACACGGGAAGCAGGCAACAAAGTTATATTTTTGAGAAAACTCATCAAAGGTGGATCCAATCACAGTTTTGGAATTCATGTGGCATCTATGGCTGGAATGCCAAACAGAGTCATTTCCAGAGCTTCCGAAATATTAAGCGAGTTAGAACAGAAGTCCATTGAGTCCGGGAAAAAGAAAAGCCCAACAACAAAACCACCCACCAAAATTGGGATTTCGGAAACAGATGCAGTGCAATTAAGTCTGTTTGATTTATCCGATCCCAAAAGCCAACAAGTGGCAGATGAATTAAAAAAGACCGACGTCAACTCAATGACACCAGTCGAATGTATGCTAAAAATAAGAGAGCTCCAGGAAATATTAAAATCCTGAAGCCCTTTCAATTTCAAATAAGTACGTACTTAATGTCTTACTTCACAAGTCGAAATTCAACTCTTTCACCGGCTTTTATTATTTCAAGGATATATACTCCTGATGACCAGTCTCTGGTATAAATCAATTCATGGATTTGGTAATCCACATGTGATTTTTCAAAAACAACCTGACCTAATATATTCCTGACAACTAATTTTAAATCTGATCTACTTTCTAACTCAATGTCTATTGATAAATTATCACCAAACGGATTGGGATATACCTTAAGGTTGGCTACCCCATCTAGATTATTTACTGAGGAAACCTCATCTACAGCAAAAGGACCAAAAATGACTTCACATTCATTGTCATCAGTGACAGTAAGTGTATATTCTCCCATATCTAGATTGGAAATACTGGCCTCATCAGCACCATTTGACCATGAATATGAGTAAGGTTCTACACCACCCTTCACCTCAACGCTAATACTTCCCGGCTCACCGGCAATAACATCGACAATATTCACCTCATTCAATTCAATTAAATCCGGTTGATTGATTTCAAATGTCAATTCGGAAGTAAGTCCAATTCCGTCAGTGATTGTTACAGTATACTCTCCTGCTTCAAGTTCAGACAAATTCTGACCTTCGGCTCCATTACTCCAATCAAATTTAAATGGTGAGTTACCTGTAACCTCTAACTGAATAAATCCATCATTTCCTTCAAAACAACTCACATTTCTCACGTTTGGGCTTGTTGATACAGAGCTGTACACAACTAAAACAGTATTACAAATTACATCTTCTCCACAATCGTTAGTGACAGTCAGACAAATTTCGTATTCACCGTGAACATCAAAAACATGTTCAGGTTCAGCTTCATCAGAAGTGTTGCCATCTCCAAAGTCCCAAAGATAGGTCTGACCATTCTCAGAAAGGTTAGAGAAACTCACAGACAAGTTTTCAGATTCAAAATCATACTCAGCTTCGGGTTCGTCTCTGATTTCCTCAATATCTATGGAAAATTCGTTTTCACACCCCGTAATGGTATTAACTACCAGAAGGGTATAAGACCCTGCACTTCCAACAAGTGGAAACAGAGTAGAGTCTCCCCTTTCAATATCACCATCTTCCGTTGTCCATAGATAGTTGAATTCAGCTCCTTGAGAACTACCGCTTCCATCAATTTCAATGGTATTCAGTATGCAAGTTAAAGTACCCTCAACCTCAGCTGTAGCAATGGGGAGATCAATATCTTCTTCTACCACAACCGACTCAATAGAAATACAACCATTATCATTATTAATTACTGAGAAAAGGTATTGTCCTCCAACTGAAATATTAACTTCCAATTCATCAGAAATAATTTCACCATCTGAATTTTCCCATGAATAACTAATGTTATCGCCTGATGCAGATCCCAATCCACTGAGTAGAACCACATTATCCAAACAACTGATATCACCACTTTTATTGAGTTCTAGTTCGGGGAATTCGCCATCACTTATGACCTCAATTGAACTGGCAGAAATACAACCATTATCATTATTGGTTACCTGTAATTGGTAGGTTCCTGCAGCATTTACCAAGGGATTCAAACTTTCTTCACCTGACAAAATATTACCATCACTAGTTGTCCACAAGTATGAAAATTCAGCTCCCTGACTTGAAGCTGAACCGTCTAATTCAACCTCA
>RECS01000189.1 GCA_007693915.1 Saprospirales bacterium
ACAATGATGTCAATACCTCTGGCAATTCCAATCATCAGCAAATGCTGGTGATGAATGATAAGGCCTATATCATGGCTGCAGAGGTGGTGATCGCTTATGATATGTTTACCGGGGAAGTGGTATGGGAGCATTTTGCTCATGATTTAGCACTGAGATTTATGTTTCATAAGTTTGGCTATGCTGAGAGTATAAATGCTATCCTAATAAAGGGTAACAGTCCTAGGCTTTATGGATTGGATCCGGAAACTGGGTCCAAGAATTTATATATTGAGAATGCAGGGCTGTATGATCTTGGCGCAGGATCCCCTGTTTATTCAAATGGAATTATTTATTATAATACCTATGCACATTTGCGTGCGGTTAGAGCTGCTACCGGGGATTTATTATGGGAAGAACGCTCTTTTATGAACACGAATTCCAGATTCAACGGCGACATTGGCATAGACGAGGAAAATGGTTTGTTGTTTGCAGCGGATGGGTATTTTTTGTATGCGATAAAAATGATTGGGGAGTAGTTATTAATTTTGAGTGCTTAGTTTTGAGTTGACTTGCGCTCTCATCATAGTTGGTTGACAGTTACCCAAAAATCTAAAAAACACCAAAACTGATGAACCGTAAATGAAAAACCGATATGGAACTATGTCAATCCTTTGGCATTGATAAATGCTCTATGTGGTTAAAAAAATTGGTAGGATCTAGCCTTTTCATATCAGCCCCTCTCTCAAAAAATCATGCAGATGAACGGCACCCAGATACTTATTATCCTCATGGACAATTAATTGGGTGATACTGTGCTCTTTCATCAGATTGAAAGCTTTCATGGCCAAAGTGTCCGGACCGGTCACTTTGGGGTTTACTGTCATGATATCTCTTGCCTGAATCCCCTCCATAGTGGTTGCAGATGAAAGCATGCGCCTCAAGTCTCCATCAGTGATCACACCGACTAATTGATCTGATTCTTTTTGGAGGACTGCTGTCATGCCCAATCTTTTGGAGCTAATCTCCAGGATAATCTCTGTCAGTGGACTGTCTTCATAAACCATCGGTTTTGCATTGTTTTTGTACAAATCATCCACTCTCAAATACAGTTGCTTACCCAATGCCCCGCCGGGATGGTATCTGGCAAAATCAGCTGCACTAAACCCCCTTAATGCAAGTAATCCCATCGCCAAAGCATCTCCCATTGCCATCTGAGCGGTAGTACTTGCAGTAGGTGCGAGATTATTGGGATCGGCCTCTTGGCTAACAGGAGTATGTAACAGAAAATCACTCTGCTGAGCCAAATAACTGTTTTTATTGGAAGTCATGGCTACCAAAACATTTGATCTGGATTTTACCAAGGGGGCAAGAACTTTTATTTCCGAGGTTTCACCGCTTTTACTGATGCATACCACAATATCTTTTTCGCCTACCATACCCAGGTCGCCATGTATGGCATCGGCAGCATGTAGAAAAAGTGATGGGGTTCCTGTTGAATTCAAAGTTGCCACAATTTTCTGAGCAACTATTGCACTTTTGCCAATGCCGGATACCACCAAGCGACCGGGACTTTGATAGATCTTCCTGACCAGAGCCGGAAAACTATCATCCAAAGCCATGGACAGCGATTCTATCGTTTTGGCTTCAATGGCTATTGTGTCCTTAGCTACCTTTAAAATTTGATGATCCTCCATAGGTATGATTTTACTGAAAATCCACAAGCGTTTTTTCAATAATGGAGCAAGCTTCCTCCATTTGCTCTGTATTGATTACCAAAGGTGGAGCAAATCTGATAATATTTCCATGAGTAGGCTTGGCTAACAGGCCATTTTCTGCCATTTTTAGGCAAAAGCGATAAGCTGTGTCACTGTCAGGACTGTCGTTAATTACTACTGCATTCAAAAGTCCTTTACCACGCACAAGAGAAAAAAGCTCATGTTTGTCAACAAGGCTCTGCATACGATCGCGGAAAATTTTGCCCATTTTGTAGGCATTTTCAGCGAGCTGCTCATCATCAATCACCCTGAGGGCTGCCATGGCAACCGCACATCCAAGAGGATTGCCACCAAACGTACTACCATGCTCTCCCGGCTTAATGCACATCATGATCTCATCGTCAGCTAAAACAGCAGATACCGGATATACTCCTCCTGAAAGTGCTTTACCTAAAATCAGAATATCGGGTCGCAGTTCGTATTTGTTCTCGCATTTAAAAGTTGAGCAATTGCAGTTACCGCAAGTTGCCAAAAGCTTCCCCGTTCTCGCGATTCCTGTCTGCACCTCATCTGCAATAAATAGCACATTTTTTTCCGTACAAAGTGCTTTTGCTTTTTTCAAATAATCTGCATCCGGGACAACTACACCAGCCTCCCCCTGAATCGGTTCTACAATAAATCCCGCTGTATCAGGATCCTGCATGGCTTCACTCAAAGCATTGAAATCATTATAGGGCACAATGACCAAACCCGGCATATAGGGTCCAAATTCATTACGCGCATCGGGATCCATGCTTGCAGAAATCACAGCAAGTGTCCTCCCGTGAAAATTGCCCCCGGCAAAAATGATTTTAGCCTTGTTTTCAGCAACACCTTTCTTTTGATAAGCCCACTTTCTGCAGAGTTTCAATGCCGTTTCAACTCCCTCCACACCGGTATTCATGGGAAGCACCTTATCGTATCCAAAAAACTCAGTGATGTATTTTTCATACACCCCAAGTTGGCTGTTGTAAAAAGCCCTGGAAGTAAGGGTAAGTTTTGCTGCCTGTTCAGTCAATGCACCAACTATTTTTGGATGACAATGACCTTGATTTACAGCCGAGTAGGCCGATAAAAAATCGAAATACTCCTTGTCTTCTGCATCCCAAACTTTAATGCCTTTCCCTTTGGCAATCACTACCGGCAATGGGTGATAATTGTGGGCTCCATAACGGTTTTCCATTTCGATCAACTCCTTAGAGCTCAGTTTTTGTGTCATCAATTCCTATTTTTTCGGTTCTGCTAATTTTAATATTTTCCTATGCACCCTGATTACCTGAGGAATGAGGGATTCTTTTTCATCATTGAGGATCAAAAATTGCGACAAAGATATTTTTAATTCTTGAGACAACTGATTTTTCATACGCAATTTGACATCTTCTTCGCTAACCCCATCCCTACTAACTACCCTGCTGATTCGCAAATTATCAGGCGCTGCTACGCAAATAATTTTATCCAATTGTTTAAAAGATCCGGATTCAAATAATAATGCAGCCTCCTTAAGCACATAGGAAAATGCATAATCTCTACTACTTAACCAATCATTCCAATCTTTTCCGACTCTTGGGTGGATTAGACTGTTAAGGGTCTGTAGTTTTTCTTTATCATTAAAAACGATAGCGGCTATTTTCTTTCTGTCGGGAATGCCCTCACCATCAAAAATCTCCTCTCCAAAATGATTACGCAGTTCACTATGCAGTTCATGGTTTTTCATGAGGATATGTCTGGCTCTTTCATCAGCGTAATATACCGGCACACCTAAGGCTTCAAATATTTGACAAACGGTGGTTTTACCGGCTCCAATACCCCCTGTAATTCCAACTTTCATGACCATCGATTTCCGTTTTTATAGCTGATTTTTCAAAAAAGCGAAGGTAATTAAATAAGCCCGTGCATTCATGAGATCAGGGGGAAAATTTCTAAGTAAAGCCAGCTTTTCAGAAAAAAGTAAACCAAGCCCTAATTGTTGGGGTTATCCTCAATGTACATTATTAATTCATTTTTATCAGCCTTACTATGAGTAAAAAATCAAAAATTGCGAAAAACATCAGTCGAATAATCCTCGGTCTATTCTTTGTTTTTGCCGGAATCATGCATTTTGTAAACCCACAATTTTATCTCCCTTTGATTCCTGATTGGATACCCTTTCCGGAGGCGGTAAATCTGATTAGTGGCTTACTTGAAGTCCTGTTTGGTCTCCTTGTTCTTTACCCGAAGACGAAAAAATGGGGTTCTCTTGGTATTATGGTTTTATTGATTTTATTTATTCCTTCACATGTGTATTTCATTCAAGTAGGTAGCTGCATTCCCGAGGTACTGTGTGTAGATCCGTGGATGGGGTGGGTCAGGTTAATTGTGGTACATCCTCTTTTGATATGGTGGGCATGGAGTGCTGGTAGGGATTAAGGTAATAGTTGAGTTGAAGTCAAAATTCAGGAATATTCCTCCTTCAATCTTGACTTAGCTTTTTTTACTTTACACCTATCAATTATCTGGAAATCCGGACTCCACCCATGTAATGATCTTATCGAGGGTGCAATCATCCAGCATATCCTCATTTAGTGGCATGGGAACTAAGCCTGATTCGTGAAGCAATGATCCTACTAACCTGCCATCTTCAGCCACTGCCGCTACACCTTCATAGGAGGTGAGAAAAACTCTTGCCTGAGGAAAATTGCCTCCGTGACAAATATTCTCGTTACAGCTCATCTGAAGGATTGGAAGAATATCGTCCATAAAAGAGATATTTCCATCGTGGCAATTATCAGCTTCCCTTTCAAATATGTCATCAAGAGTCTGATACTCGCATGAAGAAACGAAGAAAATAAGGATAGACGACAGCAGCAAAGCTACTATTTTAAGTGTCCAGTTTGTTCCTGTAATCATGTATTCAGTTTCATTCTTAACAGTGGGCAACATCACCTGTTCATTCTAACGGATAATTCCGTCAACCTCCCCTGGGAAAGCTTCCGGATCTGATTCCTTCATCATTTTATAAACCTCCTCTGTTACGTCCTCAGCGGATGGCTTACTGAAGTAATCTCCATCTGACCCATACGGAGATCTATTAGCAGTGGCTGTAATAGTCAGTGGCTGTGAATCGAGATAAAAGTACCCACCTTGTTCTTCCAATACTTTTTGCATCATGTAGGCAGTAGCTCCGCCCGGAACATCCTCATCAAAGAATACAATTCGATTGGTTTTCTTCAATGATTCAACTATGGTATTTTCCAGATCAAAAGGAAGCAGTGTCTGCACATCAATAAGTTCAACATCTATCCCAAGTGTTGCCAGTTGATCAGCGGCTTCCTGTGCTATTCTGACGCAACTGCCATAAGTAACCAAAGTCACATCGCTACCCTCCCTCAGTATTTCAGGCGAACCAAGAGGCACAGTAAACTCTGCTAAGTTAGCAGGTAGTTTTTCCTTGAGCCTGTAACCATTAAGACATTCCACAATTATGGCAGGATCTGTTGACCGCAACATGGTATTGTACATTCCCGCAGCTTGAGTCATATTGCGTGGCATCAAAACATGAATGCCTCTTAGGGCGCAAAGCATCATTCCTATTGGGGAGCCGGTGTGCCATATTCCTTCTAATCTATGGCCCCTTGTCCGAATTATTACGGGTGCAATTTGAGTTCCAAAAGATCGATATCTGAGTGTTGCTAAATCATCAGTTAATGCTGTCAGTCCATACATTAGATAGTCTAGATATTGAATTTCAGCTATGGGCCTTAAACCTCGCATCGCCATACCTATCGCTTGCCCAACTATACTCCATTCTCTGATACCCGTATCAAAAACCCTATGTTCACCATATTTATCTTGCATGCCCGCAAAACCCTGATTTACATCACCTATTTTCCCTACATCCTCACCATAGGCAAATACGGCAGAATCTCTCATAAAAGCGGTATCAAAAAATTTATTCAATACCTCAAAGCCATTTACCATTGGTGCATCCTCAGCGTACTCTGGGTAAACGACAGGAACTCTTAGCGCTGATTTTTCAGAGGCAGAATATAGGTGAGTTTGGTAACGCTCCTTACCTAATGCCCTTTCTCTTTCAATCCATTTTCTTAGTTCAAGAAGGCTTTCTGACTCCAGACCAACTAACAAATTAGCCATTTTCCTAGCGGCTTTCAATAATTCGTATCTGAGCGGATTAAGTGCAGTCTTTAGTTGATTGGTCATTTCGGCAACACCCTCAACTGAGCCATGACTTTTATTGACTGCCTGAAAAAGTGTTTTTAATTCACTCCACTTTTCTTTCACAGGATTATAAAAATTATCCCAGGCGCGCTTTTTGGCATCTCTTACATAGTTTTTGGCTTCTTCTCTGATACTTTTCAGTTTGTCTTCACTTGCGATGCCATTGGCTACCATCCACTCCTCCATTTTGACAATACAGTCATACTCCTGTTCCCAATTCAAGCGGCTTTCATCCTTGTATCGTTCATGAGAACCTGAGGTAGAGTGTCCTTGAGGCTGTGTGCAATCTTCAATATGAAAAAGTGCCGGACGGTGTAATTGTCTAATCTTATCTATTCCTACCTCAAAACCCTCAACTAATCCAGGATAGTCATAAGCCTTAATTCGGTAAATATCCATTCCTTCATTGTTGTCATCAGACTGAAATCCACTGAGGGCATCCGATATAGAAGCTTTCGTAGTCTGATATTTTTTGGGAACTGATATTCCATATCCGTCATCCCACACACATACAGCAAGAGGAACCTTTTCTACAGTAGCTGCATTCATTACCTCCCAGAAAATTCCTTCTGAGGTAGAAGCATCACCAATGGTAGCAAAGCAAACTTCATTTCCTTTGTTTGACAAATGACTCAAATGATCCAAATCATCAGCATTCCGGTATTTTTTTGAAGCAAACGCAAGACCAAATGCCCTTGCCATCTGACCACCTGTCGGAGAAATATCTGAAGAGATATTATATTGTTCAACATGGTTCAACCACTTATCCTTTCCATCAGTAAAGGGGGTGGCAAAATGGCTGTTCATTTGCCTGCCGGCACTAAAGGGATCATTATCAGGATCAGAATACAATTGCGCGAAGTAGTCCTCTACTGAGCAAAGACCCAAGGCCATCATAAACGTTTGATCGCGATAGTAACCCGATCTAAAGTCTCCTTTCTTAAATGCTCGCGCCATAGCCACTTGTGGTACCTCTTTCCCATCACCAAGGATTCCAAATTTAGCTTTTCCTGTCAAAACCTCTCTTCTCCCCATATAACTTGCTTCCCTACTTACACAACAAATCCAGAAATCTTGTAATACTTCATTAATGAACTCACTGTTTTCAACATCGGATTCAACTCTCCAGTCTTCTGTTAGGGAAATGGCAGTCATATATTTACTGTTTAAATTATTTAAAATGGGCTGCAAATGTACAAAAAATTAACTAAATTTCCTACAATTTTGTTGGTAATTTCCATGTTTAAAAATGCAATCAAAAGTATCGCAACTCTCAAAAAATAAGCGATTAACACAGCATTAACAAACAATTGAAATTATTCATTTGTCTCATTGTTTTATATTAGTAAATTTGCATAAACATTTAAATCTAAATTCAAAAAATATGAAGTTTTCATTAGGAATTTTAGTGGCCTTTGCCTTCCTTTTTAGCTCCACTGCCTTTGCGCAATCGGGTCCTGTAATGACCTTTGAATCTACTACTGTCGATTATGGAGAAATCGAAAGAGGTTCAGAAAGAATCAGGACAGTTAGTTTCACCAACACCGGAGATGCACCTTTGGTAATTACTAATGCCCGAGGAAGTTGTGGCTGTACTGTTCCGGATTGGCCAAAAGAACCAATCATGCCGGGTGAAAGCAGCTCATTGAGCATAAATTACGACACCAATAGATTAGGAAATATCAATAGGACGATCAGAGTAAGTACCAATGAGGGAAGCGATCCACATGTTTTACTTATCAGAGGGAGTGTAGTTCAACAAAAAGAACAGGAGTCCGTACCTAAAAAAGATGGGAACTTATTTGACGGAAATTAAATTTTCACGTGTAAGTACTGAAAAAAGAGGGGGGCAGCAGCTTCCCTCTTTTTTTTGACAGAACAATTCCTTAAATTTTGCATTGGTTTAAAAAATTAACAAATCTAAAAATTATGCTTTCTATTCTATCCCCTGCAAAAACAATGAAGTTCGACTATCAGCCTGACTTTCTTCAATCAACATCCCCTGCGTTTGCTAAAGAGGCAAAACAACTGGTAAAAACTTTGAAAAACTACGACGTCCCCGGACTGATGAAACTAATGTCTATCAGTGAAAACCTGGCAAAACTCAATACCGAGCGTTTTGATAAGTTCAGTGGAAATGGAAAAGCAGATGAGACTGTCTCCGCACTTTTTGCTTTCAGAGGTGACGTATATCAAGGTCTCGATGCACTCACTATGGAGCAAAAAGATATCAAAAACGCCAATGAGCATCTAAGAATCCTTTCAGGCTTGTATGGATTACTCAAACCCTCAGACCTTATCGAAGCATATAGATTAGAAATGGGCACCTCACTAGACACCGGAAAACACAACGATCTTTATGGATTTTGGGGAAATAAAATAACCAAAGCCCTTAAAGAAGCTATGAATGAGACCAATAGCGAGTTTTTGATTAATCTGGCCTCTAACGAATATGCCAAAGTATTGGATGCCGGCGCTTTTGAGAATCGATGGATAAATGTGGATTTTAAAGAGATGAGAGATGGGAAATTAAAATTCATCACCTTCAATGCAAAAAAAGCGAGAGGGATAATGAGCAGGTTTATTATTGAAAAAAACGCAAAAAAGCCTGATGATTTGTTCGGATTCGATGTAGGTGGTTATCTTTACGACGATAAAGGTTCGTCTAAAAACAACCTGCTTTTTGTAAAACCGGAATAACACCTTAGAAGTGTTCTTCAACAAGTCTTCTTTTAAAGGATGAAAATAAGCGGCAAACTGAATCCCCTTTTCTGGGCAGTGGGAGTGGTAATTTACCTGATTATTGTTTCTATCCCCTGGAAAACCAGCGAAGTTTCATTACCGGCTCTAGCTCCATTTTTTTCTCCTTCACAGGGTTTTTGGCAAAATGCCGAGGTGGTTCGCAAATTTCATAGTGAAGAAATTTCACTCGGTGTAAATGAAAAAGTAAAGGTAATTTTTGATGAGGCTGACGTGCCACATATTTTTGCAGAGTCCATTGAAGATGCATTTTTTGCCCTGGGTTATCTGCACGCTCAGGATCGTCTTTTTCAAATGGACTTCACTCATCGTGCTGCAGTCGGAAAAATTAGCGATCTAATTGGATCCGCAGCAAGGGATTACGATCTGGAAATGCGAAAGAAAGGAATGGGACCCATGGTTGAAAATATGGTTCAAAAATGGGGAGAAGATCCGGAGATCAATGATTTACTTTCCACCTATATTGAAGGGGTGAATGCCTCTGTTTCAGGCTTATCAAAAAGTCAGTTCCCCATAGAATACAAACTACTCAGTCAATCCCCACAACTTTGGAATAAAGAAAAAACGGCTGCAATTCTCGGATATCTCAACCATAACCTGACTTTCAGACATGATGACTTGAAGGCGACCAATACACTGCAAAAAATGGGTATTGAAAATTATCCTCTACTTTTTCCCAACAGACATCATGATGTACATCCTGTCATCCCGGATGAAGGTTTGTATCCCGGTTTATTTACCAAAACAGAAGAATTAGGACTGCATGAAAATATCATACCTGGTGATCATCCAGTTTTTCAACAATCCTCAGATTGGTCTTTTTTATCTATGCCGGCACCACATATAGGTTCCAACAATTGGGCTGTAGGTCCGGAAAAAACCACGGATGGAAGCACCTTTGTTTGCAATGACCCACATTTACCATTGACCCTTCCGGCTATTTGGTACGAATGTCATATCATTACACCGGAAGTCAATCTCTATGGATTTAGTATTCCCGGTGTTCCGGGCATTTTTCTCGGCATGAGCGAATATATAGCTCTGGCTACGACAAATGTAGGTTGTGACTATGTCGATTGGTATAAAATGCATTGGACGAATAATGATCGGACCAATTATACTGTAGACGGAACAGAATATTCTGTAAAATTCAGAGAAGAAGAGATCAAGAGTGCCGATGGTAAGAATTTGGTGGTTCAAATTCCTTACACCATTTTTGGGCCTATTCCTTATTATGAGTATTCGGATCATTTATTGAGGGATTATTCCATGCATTGGAGAGCCATTGAACCTGAAGGCAACCTTTTGAGAAGTTTAGTAAACATTCTACGGGCTCAAAACTTTGACGATTTTCTGGCAGCATCTGATTATTTATCAGATCCACCCCAAAACCTGGTATATGGTGACAGATTTGGAAATATTGGTCTGAGAATAACAGGCAGCCTGCCTCTTCGTGCACATGAATACGATGGTGTTTTTCTAAAAGATGGAAAATTCAAAGATTCGCTATTTAATCAAGCCATTCCACTTCATGAACTTCCTTTGAGCTACAATCCACCCCTTGGTTTTGTTGCCAGCGCCAATCAAATCTCCACGGGTGAGGCATATCCATATCCCAATGTTGGCATTTACGATAAAGCCCGGGGAACTCACTTGTTTGACCGCTTATATGAAAAAGAATTAGTGGATCTGCAATTTATGAAAATGCTTTTGACGGACAATAGATCACAAAAAGCAAAAGATTTTCTCGAAACCCTGCTTCCTTTGTTGGATGCTGAAAAATTGAGCATAGAAGAAGTTGCTATTTTCCAAAAGTTAAGTGCCTGGGATTATGCTTTTGAGGTGGACTCGGACGAAGCCATTATTTTTAAAAAATGGGAAGGTGAATTACTAAAAACAGCATGGGATGAATTCCAAACCCCCGACTCAGAAAGTGGTAATCAAGCGTTTATTCAACCCACCTGGAAGACAACAATTGGTCTGTTAGCTGTTTACCCGGATTTAGATTATTGGAATATTTTAGCAACAGATCCCATAGAACAGGCTGAAGACTTACTTCATTTTACTTTTTCTCAATCTGTAGTAAAATTCAACAATTGGAAGGAAGAAAACCCCGATGGCAGTTGGGTGGATTTCAGGTCCTCCTCTATCCCGCACCTTGCGAGAATAGAACCCTTCAGCCATTCTTTTATTCAATCCGGTGGCACGGCCTCCTCATTAAATTCCATTAAAGGCAGTCACGGTCCATCTATGCGGATGATTGCGCAATTCCGTGGGGATGAGCGATATTTCTACTCAGCCTTACCGGGAGGTAGCAGCGGCAATCCGGGAAGTCCATTTTATGCGCATCGTTTGGAACAATGGGAAAAGGGCGAATTTCATCAAGCTTATATTGGTAGGGAGAAAGAGCCTGTTATGGAGACGGCGAGTAGGAAGATTTTAATTGCGCCAAGTAGGGATTAGGGTTTGATTTTTTGGTAATTGGAGAGTATTGGTCAATAGAATTTACTCAATTAAATCTTATAGTTCTGAAATGGGTTGAAAAATTAACAGTTAAATAAAAAAAAGAATTAACCTTCTGACCGTCAATTCTAGCAGGTATCCACCTTTCTTCCATCTCATTCATTAGGTTGATTGCCCTGACGACCTCTTCATCACATCCATAACCTACTCCCTCCATAATGCTAATATTTTGTATTTTACCGGCCTGCGTAACCACAAAAGCAGCGGTGACATACCCATCAATTCCTCTTCGTCGGGCTTCTCTTGGAAACTTAATATTCTCAGAAACAAATTCCAACATTTTCATATCAGCACATTCATACAGCATACTTATTTCGTTAAACATACCCTCACAGCCAGGAAATCTAGCCATTTCATCCACTAATTGATAAATTCTGTTGTCCACGGCTTGTGTGCTTTCAATTGGGGATACAATCTCTGATTGATCAGGTATAGTATCAGAATAAGAGAGGAATTGATGTGCAACCGTTTCCTTGATATCTATGCCCATAGCATTCAATTGTCCTTGGCTGTTGGTTACAAAAATAAAACTTAAAAGAATTAGCCAAACCAGCCAAAAAGCTTTCTGAATAGTTGAATGCACTATCATAAGACATTATTTTTGTTCAAAGATGATAAAAATTTTGAAAACCACCAACTGTCTGGGTACATAGCAAAAGCTTTATGCAATGATATAAAATTTTGTGGTTTTAAATTTTCCTGACCGATTGACTCTTTGGACTCCAATAAAGATTGATTGAAGCACATCACACCTTTTTAAAAGCCAATAATTTTTATAAATAGCGTGTAGGTACAGGCTAGAAAAACAATTAACTAAATCAAGTTTACTTACTTTGGAGTTTTGGGCAATCCAATCATGTGGTGTTTATAAAATCAGTAAACAAAATCATGGGTAAGCCTAATAGATTTTACCCATAAACTCTAACTCTCCCATTATATGAGAAATCAGATCTTCTTGATTTTTTTGAGCCTGTTTCGACCTAAGAAGAGAGGACGATGACAAATAAAAAAGCTACTCATCCTATGCCACGCGTGCTGAGCAATCTATCTTGTCTCGCCCACAATACAAGATAGGGTCTTATAGCCCCTTTTTGCTTGGTAAGCTTACCTATTCTCATGGGAGAGGATAAATCGAAATTAGGCTGTTGAGGCTACTAAAACAAGGTTTCATTATTCAAAACAAGAAATCTGATTAAGTACCACTTCGACAGATTTTCAATTTGTTTACAGATTTATTTCGGGTCAAATTTCTTACACATTCTTTTATATCAAAGTCAAGTTTTAATAACTATAGGAGAACCCATGTGTAGTTGACTTTCAAACAATTTCAAACAAACAATACATTCTTTGTCACGCCGTACGTGGCAAACTCAACTTTGCAACGCCTTGCTTGGTAAACTCTTCTTCGTCACGCGAGGGAGGGGTGATAAACTCACATTTGCCTTGCCTACGGTTAGGTACACTTTGAAATAAAAAAATACTATTTCGTCCAATTTTTTGTCATGTACTCAGATTGTTTTTATTACATTTCCAGACCATAATCCAAAATAGTTATGCTTTTTTTGGATTACGATCGAAAAATATCAGGTTTTGATAAAAAATCGTGGTAATTGACCGGTGTGATGGTTGCTGTTGATATTGGGTGATAGGCATTCGTGAAGCTGGTGCTAAAAGTAGTTTTTTGAACTTTTATGTCATTATAATCCGTGGCTTAATCCACTTAATGTCCCTTAATTCCTTAATGGTTCAAAAAAGAAAACATGAAGGTATTAAGGTATAAATAAACCGGAAAACCAGAACCAAAAACGAGAATTTTAGTATGCTTAAAAGAATATCGAATCACTAGTAATACACAAATTCATTTGTCCCTACAAGTCTATTGCATTGCAAAACGCACTGGCAGATTGTACTGAACATGGACATTTCTCCCTCTTTGCATCTCGGGCATCCATCTTTCTTCCATTTCATTCATTAAGCCTATAACTCTCAATACTTCTTCATCGCAGCCAGTCTGAATATTTTAAAGAATAATCTATTTTAAAAAATCTTGAATTATATTCTGATCTCGCCTCATGTCGCACATTCCAACAATGACTAAATGATCAGGATTGTACGAATAAAAGAGGTAATAATCTTTTACTATTTTAACACGAATTCCACTTCTTTCTGTAAGTTTACCTGAGGCAGGGTACTTTGCTAAAACCCCTAAAGAAGACTTTACAGTTTGGTAAAGCTTTTGAGAATAGATAGGCGAACCATTCCTTTTTATCCAATATTCAAGAATTTCCTCAAAGTGTTGACTAGCTTCCGGAGTCCAAACTATTTGTAAAGCCACTTTTCAATTTTCTTTTCAACTTCAGCATTGAGTATTGTATTTCCTGAATTCATTTGAGCAATACTCCTGTCTAATGAAGCTTTATAATGGCCTGGGATTTCAATTAATTTATCTTTATCTGTTTCTAATTGAATTAGGCTCAATATCTCTTCTAACAAATAATCGTCGGCAGATTCTAACTCCTGTATTACTCTGTTTTTTAATTGAATATTAGACATAATTGTGATTTTTAATTTAAACAAAAGCCGACTAAAATAAGTGTCTGTAACTCAATTTAAATTTTGACTAATTGGTCTTAAGTCGTAAAGATAAACAACCTTTGTCACACTTCAAAACACTCTTTAGATATTTAAAAAGCTCCTTCATGATCAAATTCATTACAGCTGGCATTGAAGCATTCTAAAACTAAGTCTATTGCAATGTAAAACGCACCGGCAGATTAAATTGAACATGGACATTTCTCCCTCTTTGACTTCCGGGTATCCACCTTTCTTCCATTTCGTTCATCAATTTAATCACTCTAAGTGCTTCATCACCACAACCACCACCAATATCTCTGACCACTCTCGGATTAACAATTTCCCCTTCATCAGAGACGATAAAGGTCACCACTACTTGTCCCTGAATGCTATCCTGTCTGGCTTCCTCCGGGTATTTGATATTCATATATACAAACTCCAACATTTTTTGATCCGCGCAGGCCTTTCTCTCCTGTATACTTTCTGAGACATCCTCGCATCCCGGAAACCTTGGCATTTGTTCTACAACTTGAAAGATTTCTTTTTCGGATAAATCACTTGTTTCAGGTGCAGGGGGAGGCTGAGGCGGAGGAGGAGCAGCAGGCTCAGGTGGCGGTGCTACATTTGGTGGAGTAGGAACCGTATCTGAAGCGATAGGCGGGGTACTGGGGAAGTCAATTTCAGCATCACTTAAACTCATGGCTGAAATATCATTTTTCATACCAAATGTACTCACTGTACCAACAAGAAATAAACACAAGCCTGCTAATATCAGTCTGCGAGTCGGGTTAGATTTTTTGTTTGCGATCATCTTTATTCGTTTTTTTAAGGTTAATGTAATAAATGGTGACAACAGGCTTAAAGAGAATAAGTCCCTGCCTGTTGCCTGCTTCAAAAGCAATTGCATATAAGATTTTCTTGAAAAAGACTGAACTACCGACCTGTCAGCCTGCATCTCGTGTACCTCCTCTAATGCCGCTCGTATCCAGTACACAGGAGGAAAAAACCACAGTATGGCACAAAGCAATTGAACCCAAAGTTTATCGACCCAATGTTTTTGGTTTACGTGATAGCGTTCATGTCTTAAAATCATTTCGGTATTCTCACTGCTTTTTTCGATATCAGCCGGAAGGAAAATTTTATTCATAAAAGTGAAGGCTACATGACCATTCCATTGATAAATACTGAGCCCCTTTTCGCTTCTAAGCAATTGTGAATTTTTGCGAATAGTAGCAATTCGACTGTAGGAATTCCCCAGACTAAAAAGCTGCCAAAACACTCCTAAAGCATAGATAAGAATTACAGTCATCCACACCCAATTGTAAGAAATAGCCTGCCCTATGACTTCTGTCTGCCCAGCAGCATTTTGAGTAGCAACCACAATTTCTTCCAGTCCAATGACAATATTGTTTACCTGTAATTCTACTGCAAAAAAATTGTTCATCTGTGGCAATATAAATGCCATAGGAACCAGGAGTATTAAAACAACTCTAGAAGTGGAAAACCATTTTAGCTCCCTCAATGCGAAGTAATAAAGAAAAAGGCCCAAAAGCACAATAGCAGTAAATTGAAAAATAAAAAGCAGTCCCATCAGTCTTCGCTTTGATTGATTAATGACATGATCTCCCGCAAGTCCTCCATATTCAGTTTTTCCTCTTTGATCAAAAAAGAGACCAACTGCTTAGTTGAACCTTTGAAGTAATCCTCTTCCAGATTTTCCAGATAATTCAGTAAATAATCATCCCGCTGAATGATAGGAAAATACAAATGTGTCCTACCATAAGCCTTGTGATCCACAAAGCCCTTTTTCTCCAAAATACGCACCACAGACGATACCGTACTATGAGGAGTATCCGGATTTTCCAGGCGATTGATAATCTCCCTTACCGTGCACTCCTTCATATCCCAGATGTGGTGCATGATTTCTTCCTCTACTACCGTTAATTTTTGATTCATAACTAATTTTTACGACTTATAACGCAAATATACGTTATGTAGCTGGATAATTAGTTGTTTTTTCTCGAAAAAAGATTCAATATATTTTATCTTAATATATTAATAATTGATAATCAAAATTTTTTCTACATAAAGAAATATACCAGACTTAAACTCCTGTGTATAAAATACCACAGTTAGAAAAACAAATCAATCCTGATGAAAAAAAACTCTGTCATGGATTTAAATTAAAAAAATATTTAATACCTTAGTGTTTGTTTTCAAATACGTTATAAAATATATTTTAAAAGTTAAAAATGAAGTCCAGATATAATTGGGAATCTATTTTTGAAGGTATCCAATCGGGAAACCGGGTGATGCTGGGCAGAGGGCTCAGTTTAATAGAGAGTCAAAAGCCTGCTGATCGGGAACAGGCATTCCGACTTATCGAAGCTTGCAATAAGGACAAAAATATCCAATCCCATAGGATCGGTATTACAGGAGCGCCCGGTGTGGGAAAAAGTTCGACTATAGAGAAACTGGGGTTGGAAGCTATAAAAGAAGGATACAGAGTGGCTGTTTTGGCAGTGGATCCAAGTAGTAGTATTACAGGGGGGAGCATTCTGGGAGACAAAACGAGAATGCCGGAATTATCTGCATCTCAGGATGCATTTATACGCCCGAGTGCAGCGGGAATGAGCTTGGGAGGGGTAAGTCTGAATACGAGAGAATCCATACTACTTTGTGAAGCTGCCGGATACAATTTTATTTTAGTAGAAACAGTAGGAGTTGGGCAATCTGAAACTGAGGTGTATAATATGACAGATATGTTTGTTTGTCTTCTTTTGCCGGGTGCGGGGGATGAATTGCAGGGAATAAAGCGGGGAATCATTGAAATGGCGGATCTGCTCGTCATAAACAAAGCAGATGGAGACCGAATCCAACTCGCCAAACAATCTCGTAAAGATTACAAAAACGCCATCCATTACCTCAGGCCCAAAGTCAGCGATTGGAAAGTAAATGTTATCACGTACAGCAACCTCCATGAGGACAGTCCTGTTCTACTATTAAAAGAAATTGAAGCTTTTTTTCGTTATATCAGCGAATCAAAATATTTGACTCAGAAGCGGTCAGCGCAAGCGATTAAATGGCTTGACCAATTACTAATAGACGAGATTTACCGATTGGTTTTTCAAACTCAATTACAATCAGAAAAGAAAATAGCTGAAATAAAGCAGTCCGTAGAACGGGGAGAAAAAAGCCCGCATCAGGCTGTACAGGAAATCATTTCCGGTCTTTCAACCGGACTTAACAAATAGTCAAAAATAAGAAATCACATGTTACCCCCATTTTTTACCAATCTTTTTAAAAGTCAATTCCTGCTCTTTCTTTTCATGCTATTAGCAGGTTCATTGCTATTGGAGAATACCACTTTAAAGGCTCAATCAAGCTCCTACCCCACTTTTGCTCCTCCCATTAATTACCCAATGTCCTTATCGGGCACATTTGGAGAGTTGAGGCGTTCGGGCTTCCACTTTGGAATTGACCTCCGATCGCAATGGACGGATGAAGAAGATTTGATTCTTTCTATCGATGATGGATTTGTCTCGAGAATCTCTGTTTCGCCCGGAGGATACGGCAATGCCATCTATATTGATCATCCTAACGGATATACTTCAGTCTATGCTCACCTTGATCAATTTGCCCCCGAAATCCGGGAATGGGTCAGAGAACAGCAATACAGACAAGAATCATTCCAAGTAAATCTATATCCCACCCGCAATCAATTCCCAGTCAAAACAGGCCAGTTTTTGGGTACTATGGGCAACACAGGCCACAGTTTTGGAAAGCATCTGCATTTTGAGATTAGAAGGACAGATGGACAGATTCCAATCAACCCTCTGCTTTTTGGTTATGAGGTACAGGATCGACATGCTCCCGTCCTTCAGGAATTGGGTATTCACATTTTGGATGACAGGGGAAATACTCTTGAACGCACTACCCTACCGCTTCGAAGAGTCGGTGGCGATCGCTTTTCAACCGGAACAGATAAAATTGAAATCAGGGGCTGGCAATTTGGTCTGAGTCTCAAAGGGCATGACCGAATGACAGGCACCAACAACCGCAATGGCATATACCACATTGCCCTTTATGTAGATGACGAATTGTATCACGAAATTCGTTTTGATCGAATTGCCTACTCCGAAAGACCCTACTTCCGCACGCATGTATCACACGCCATAAATGTGTTGGATAACAAAAGACATCATCTATTATATCAACATCAGGGTAATAGATTGCAATTATATTGTGACTGTCCAACTTACGGCATAATTAAGGCTTTTGAAAAGCAAGATCGACACATCAGAATTGTGGCCTCCGATTTTCAGGGAAATGAATCCGAAGTTGAATTTATTGCAGTAAGAGCCGCACCACCTTATGAAAGAGAAGAATTAGTTTACACCCACACTTTTCATCCGGACAGAGCTAAAACTGTCCAATTGGGAGGCGGAAGCATTCACTTTCCCGCTAATGGTTTTTTCAAAGAAGAAAAACTAAACATCAGGCAGTTACCGGCATCAAGAGAAGATGCTTTATCACCTTCAGTTTACTTAGAGGAAACAGGAGTAGCATTCTACAACCGTCCGGAATTGAGGATCCACGAGTATAATATACCCGCTGATAAAAGATCAAAAGTTTTTATTGGCAGAATTGATGATGACGGAAACATAATCAGGGTTGGGGGCAAGTGGAGAGGAGGCGATTTTATCAGTAGAATTTCTTCAGCGGGTGAATTTGCGTTATTTGTGGACAACACTCCACCTGAAATAAAACCAATTAGATTCAGAAGGGATATGAGGGGACTTTCGAGCATGTCCTTTGAAATTACTGATGAATTAGTAGCCGGGTCAAACGGTGGGCAACTTGAATACGAAGGTCGAATCAACGGAGATTGGGTATTATTCGAATACGACCTGAAAAACAACTTGATTGAGTATCATTTCGACAGACCCTTAGAAAGTGGCGAGCACAAATTGGAAATAAGAGTCAAAGATGCGGTGGGTAATGAAACAAGGAGAGAGTGGACTTTTATCAGGTAATTCTGGGTGTGTGGAAAAAATTAGAAAAGATTAAGAATCTTGTTTCTTGCAAGGGCGCAAGGTTAAGTTTACTAAGCAGGAGGCATGGCCAGGATTAAGCAAAGACTTCATTGGAAATTCATATTGATTAAAAGTGAAAATCTTCTCGACTTTTCCTATAGACGCAGATTTACTAAGTTTTCCCAGCGTCACTTTACGACTTTTTAGCCTTAGCGTGAACCAGGCCTAGTTAATCATACTTGTAATACTAACTTAACTTAGCCAAAAATAATGAAATCAAGGATGAATTTTTCTTTAACATCATTGAAAATTAGAAAAGAAAAATAAGCTACTACAAATAACTTGAATGAACCAAAATGATAAACTGCGATTAACATTATTATTCAAGTGATTAATCCACAGCTAATTAGGCCTAGTTTGATTTTGTTATTTCTAATTGATTTTAAATGAGATCAGAAATTATTTCCATGTCCTGACCAAATCATTAAAAACAGAAACTGATTAGTTTTGTTAGAAAAAGAAAACCATTATTATGTCAAGACCAAAAATTGGAGAAAAAGCACCTGAATTCAGTGGTGTAGATCAGGATGGAAATGAAATAAAGCTTTCAGATTTCAAAGGCAGAAAACTGATTTTGTTTTTTTATCCCAAAGACGACACCCCCGGATGTACCGCAGCAGCTTGTAGCCTAAGAGATGATTATGATGCCCTAAAAGAGGCCGGTTACGATATGTTGGGAGTTAGTCCCGACAAGCCTGCTAAACATGCCAAGTTCATCAATAAATACAATTTCCCATTCAGCCTTCTGGCGGATGAAGAGAAGGAAACACTAAAAGCATACGGAGCTTGGGGTAGAAAAAAATTCATGGGCAGGGAATATGATGGTGTATTGAGAAGTACTTACATCATTGATGAAGAAGGAAAAATTCTCGAAGTAATCGAAAAAGTAAAGACCAAAACTCATGCTCAACAGATTAGGGAACTGATGAAAATTTAAAACATCAGGGTTTTTAGGTAGTTTGTATTGTATCAGGTAAGTTTAAGGTAATTAAGGCGGGATGTTCAAGAATCATCCCGCTTTTTTGTTTTCCGGACTAAACTTTAAAAATGCTTATTGAAAAATTAACACAGTCAATTATCCCTTTAGGAATTTTATGCTCATTTTTGAGTTTTAATTTTTATTAGATTTTACCATCAAATTTACATCAACTATGAACAGACGGGATTTCTTCAAAGCTGGAACAATAGCGGGATTGGGAGCAGCAATCTGGCCCGGATTATCTATTGGAAATTCAACTTTTGAAATAAAAAACACAGCCAAAAACATTATTTTTCTAGTATCTGACGGCATGAGTGCAGGAACATTGCAAATGGCAGATTTACTCAGAAGAAGAAAAGACGGTCGAAATTCCAACTGGATTCAATTGTACAAAGATGAAAAAATCACGAGGGCATTGATGGATATGTCATCTCTGAATTCCTCCGTTACTGATTCAGCGGCAGCAGCGAGCTCATGGGGAAGTGGTTTCAGAGTAAAAAACGGGGCACTTAACATGAGCCCTGATGGAGTGAAATACACCACTATATTTCAAAAATTCAAAAATGCGGGAAAATTAGCCGGTTGCGTCACTACGGTTCAAATAACTCATGCTACTCCTGCCGGTTTTTTGGCATCAAATGAATCAAGGGGAAATCAGCCTTTAATAGCTGAACTATACCTAAAAGACAAATACGATGTTTTGATGGGAGGTGGTCATGAGCATTTTGACAGTGGGAAGAGGGAAGACGGAAAGGATATGTTTGCTGAATTCAGGCGTAAGGGATATCATGTAGCTATGGACAAAGATGGCATGAAAAAAGCCAGACAAGGTCAGCCTTTATTAGGAGTTTTCCATGAAGGAGGTTTACCCTATGCCATCGACCATACCAATAGCAGGGAGTTGTCTGATAAAATTCCAACATTAGCTGAGATGACCCAAAAGTCCATTGACATGATGAAAGATCATCCAAAAGGCTTTGTTTTACAGGTAGAAGCCGGAAAGGTGGATTGGGCTGCACATGGGAATGATATTTCCGGTATTCTTTACGATCAATTGGCTTTTGATGATGCCATAGAAGTAGCTATGGATTTTGCAGAAAAGGACAAAAACACTTTGGTTATTATCACCACCGACCATGGAAATGGGAGTCCGGCTTTATTTGGAGGTAGAGATGCTGACAAAAACTTTGACAAACTACTTGAATTCAATGGTAGTGCAGAAACTATTCTTAAGAAACTGCACAGGGATCAAAATCCAGGAGAGGTAGTTGCTATTCTAAAAAACCACACAGGCATTGAATTGTCGAGGCAAGAAGCCCGAGGTCTATTGGAATTTTATGAAAAAGTTGATGATTACAACAATCCCTTAACACTCCCCTTCCATGCATTAGCAAAAACACTCGAACCACACATCAATGTTGGGTGGGCTACCGGAAGACATACTGCAGAATTTGTTGAATTAGCTATGTATGGCCCTGCTAGTGAGGGGCTGCCACCTTTTATGATGAATACGGATTTGCACCATTATATGCTAAAAGCTTGTGGAGTTTAATGGAGTCCTCCTTGATTTTTTCTATTTCAGTTTTGGTGAATTAAACAGAATGTTGTTTATTGCATCTTTTTATTGTTAGAAGTAAGGGTATAAAGTAAATCTTAGGATAAAAAAGCCGCCCGGATTTCGAGCAATATAGTCAACTGTTTAACCAAAAAATCAAGATGAAAAAAGCTTTACTTTCTATTTTGTTTATAGCCTTGGGTTCTATTAGTTTATTAGCCCAGGATGAGGTTAGAGGCTGGGATCAGAGAATAAACGATGCCTTCAAACCCATCAGCGATACGATTATGGGTATTGTTTTTTATTCTATTTCCCTTGGACCGGATGTAAGTGTTCCTTTCGTGGTTATTTTATTAATTACTGCGGCCATATTCTTCACCTTTTACTTTAAATTCATCAATATAAAAGGGTTTAAACTAGCCATTCAAACAGTCCGAGGGAAATATGAAAAAATGGATCCTCATGAAGCACTACCTGATGGACCTCCTCAGACTGTAGAAGGTGATGTTTTGGAAACGATAAAAGTCGAGGGAAAGGAGGGTGAAATCTCACATTTTCAGGCATTGACTGCTGCATTATCAGCTACCGTAGGCCTTGGAAATATAGCGGGAGTAGCCATAGCAATTACCATCGGTGGTCCCGGAGCTACATTTTGGATGATCATTGCCGGTTTATTCAGTATGGCGACCAAGTTTGTAGAGTGTACATTGGGGGTTAAATATCGCGACATAGGACCAGATGGTACTGTTTACGGTGGTCCCATGTACTATTTATCCAAAGGTCTTAAGGAAAAAAACATGGCTACTCTAGGAAAAGTTGCTGCTGTAGTTTTTGCCATCATGTGCATAGGCGGATCCTTTGGTGGTGGAAACATGTTTCAAGCCAATCAGGCAGCCATTCAATTTAACCAGATGATTGGGGCTGAGGGAGGAAATGCAGGTACGATTTTTGGAGCAATCCTTGCTGTTTTTGTCGCCTTAGTAATTATTGGAGGAATTAAGAGAATTGGTCAGGTTACTGCTAAAGTGGTACCCTTCATGGTGGGAATCTATGTGGTGGCTGCTCTTACTGTTTTATTTTTGCACCTACCTCAGATACCACAGGCATTCGGCCTTATTTTCGCAGGTGCATTCTCACCTGAAGGCGTAACTGGTGGATTAATCGGCGTACTGATTATTGGAATTCAGCGTGCAGCATTTTCAAATGAAGCGGGAATCGGTTCTGCTCCAATCGCGCACTCAGCAGTTAAGACCAGATATCCTGCATCTGAAGGTATTGTTGCCCTTTTAGAGCCTTTTGTAGATACTGTAATTGTTTGTACCATGACAGCATTGGTCATCATTATCACAGGTGCTTATGTCAATGTGGATGGCTTAAGTGGCGTTGACCTTACCTCAAGTGCATTTGAAAGCGTAATACCTTGGTTTCCTTATATCCTCACTTTTGCCGTGATCTTGTTTGCATTTTCTACTATGTTGTCCTGGTCATATTATGGCTTACAATCCTGGATGTACCTTTTTGGAAGATCGAAAGCTGCTGATACTACCTACAAAGTGATCTTCTGCTTTTTTATCATCATAGGAGCCGGTGCGAGTCTGGATGCAGTAATTGACTTTTCTGATGCCATGATCTTTGCTATGTTAGTTCCCAATATGATTGGTCTGTTCTTCCTGTTGCCGGAGGTGAGAAAAGAACTGAAAAAATACCTTAATGCCATTAGAAAATTTGAATCAAAACAATGAGGTAATACTTGGATTGGGTAGCAATCTGGGCAATCGTTTACACAATCTTGAAAAAGCGATATATCTCATTGAAGAGAAGGTGGGAGATCCGGAATCAATAAGTTCTGTCTATTGGTCCGCTCCTTGGGGCGATCCGACACTCAGGCCATTCCTGAATTTGGTCGTTGCCCTTAACACTAAACTCGACCCTAATAAGTTATTAGGCACTCTAGAAAAAATTGAACTTCAATTGGGCCGAAAAACAGGGAAGGGAAAATTTAAAAATCGACCTATCGATATTGATATCCTGTTTTTTGGCAAAACAATCATTCTACAAGAAAATTTGATAATTCCTCATCCCGGGATTAGTTCAAGAAGGTTTGTTCTGCTACCGCTTGCGGAAATCAGACCGGACTTGATTCATCCCGTAATGAAGAAATCTTCAAGAGAATTACTTAGTGAGTGTGGAGATGATTTGGCTGTGCATTTATGGAAGTAAACAAGCTCTGGAGAAAAACCTTGAGGAGTAAATTTTCCCTTTTTGTCTGAATGTGATTTTTGTCACAGTCTAAGAAAGTCCTTCATCTTACCTTTGTGTCAGATAAAAAGTAAATATCATGAAAACGACATCCAAAAAAGCATCTCTTACAGATTTGATAAACAGTGATACTCCTGTATTAATTGACTTATTTGCAACTTGGTGCGGCCCCTGTAAAATGATGGATCCTGTGTTAAAAGAAGTAGCAAGAAAAAACACAGGCAATTTACAAGTAGTAAAAATTGATGTGGATAAAAACCCTGCTGCAGCCCAATCCCTAAAAGTGAGAGGGGTTCCGACACTTATTCTTTTTAAGAATGGGAAACAACTTTGGAGACAATCCGGTTATATGAGTGCAGCTCAACTGCAAGCAACCATAAATGCAAATCTTAATTAAGAGAAAATGAAATTGAATACCATTATTTTTGCTGTCATCATCCTATCTTTTCTTGGTTGGAGAGCTTATTCAGCGGGCTATATCAGTGACGGAAACCCCGGTACTCATCACATCAATGTCCAACAGGCTAAAGATTTGATAGAAAATGGTAAAGAAGTCCAAATTTTGGATGTAAGAACTGAAGGAGAGTGGCGGTCGGGCATTGTTCAAAATTCCATCCTCATCAATCTATATGACCAGCAATTTCATCAAAAGGTTCAAGAGCTCAACAAAGAAAAGCCGGTAGTCATCATTTGCAGATCGGGAAACCGAAGTAATCAGGCCATGAGAGCTATGTCCCAAATGGGATTCAAAGAATTATACAATGTTCGGGGAGGGGTTAATTCCTGGGGTAGGGCCGGATATGAATTGAAGTGATAGACATCATCTAAAGTCATTATTACTGTTTGTGGTTTTCAAATTTTTCCTACATTTGGAAAAACATTGCGCTAAAAAATGAAAACCAAAATTCTCTTACTTAAAGGTGCTGTCATAGTTTTTCTTCTGCACGCTTGCTCTGGCCCACGCCAACTTAGTGAACTTAATTCTGACAATGGTATCTGGAGCTATAAAAATCAACCCTATACAGGAATGGCTATTGAGTATTATCCAGACAAAAGCAAAAAAGCAGAATATAATATAATCAGAGGATCGAAATCAGGTGAATTTAAAATTTGGCATCCTAACGGTCAATTGAGAACAACCGGAAATATTTACCAGTATTCAAAGTCGAACAATCAATATTTACTTCACGGAAGCTTAAGGGTATTTGATTATGATGGAAAACAAATCCTTGAAAAAAATTATAATCATGGCCAAGTCGTCCCATTTTTTAACCCAATAAAAAGTCCCCATTCAGGAAAAATCTGGATGGATCGCAATCCAGGCTCTGCACCCCTTAAATCTGATTTAAACGATAGCTTCAACTGGATTACAATTTATTTTAGTAGGAAACCCATTGATTCACAAGAAGATAAAACGAATTCTTGCAATTGGAAAGGACATTCTACAAATGAAAAGTGGGATTTATTGGCAGATGGTGAAATACTGCCCATTAACATTGCTGAAAACTCCTCAATTTGTCCTCCTGGTTACAGAATACCTTTTCCCGGTGAGTTTGAGGAAGAATTAAAAGGAATGAAAAGCGATACAAAATTCGATCTACATTTAATACCGGCTGGTAAGTGGGATTCAAAAAACAACAAAATTGTTGATAATGCAGTAGGCTACTTCTGGGTAAAAAGTGACATGGGATATACAATAGCTCGTATCAGTGAAAGTGGAATTAATTACGGCTTGGCTGATGATCAATTTTATTATCCAGTTAGGTGCTTATTTACTCCCACTTCATTTTCCAATCTACGTAGGCAAATAATTAAATATGGTCCCACTACTCAGATAAATTCTCAATATGGTCAACTCAATGGAACAATTACAATTTATTTATGTATTGACAGATCAGGAAGAATTATTTTCAAAGAAATCAATCAAGAAGAAACAACCATCCGAAATCCGGAAGTGCAAAAATCTGCATTAGAGATAATGAATCAATTCCTCTTTGCTGTAGATGACTCTGCCCCTGAGGTAGAATGTGGTGATTACACTATACGTTTTCGTTAAAATTCACCACTCGCCTTCTATTAAAAGCCCTTATTTTTTCGGACTAGACCTATCTTTTAAAAAGGCAATTCATCCCTTTTATCCTGATAGCTTATTTTGGTAAATTTCACAGCCTGAATTTCAGTTTTTTGGATTTTTTCACCCTCTTTCCCTCTAATTACTCTATTCACTAAGCGACCATTTACTGCGACGCGCGAACCTTTATGCAATTCGGCTACCATAGCTTCCGCAAGGGCACCCCATGCTTTTACTTTCATCCAATTAGTTTTTCTCATAGGTGTCCCACGCCCGTTTTTATAGTAGTCATTTACCGCAACAGAAAGCCGGCAACTGATTTTCCCACTGTCGGTTACAAATAGTTCAGGGTCTGCTCCAAGATTACCTACGAGTTGTACATTGTTTATCATTCCAGTCATAACGCAAAAGTTTTAATTGGTTAAATAATAATTTATTGGATTACAAAAATGCACCATTGTCACTGTAATAAACGTAGAATAAATGCTTACATCCGTTTGTAAATGTTTGTTCTTTACCATCGCAGCAAAATGGGTGCTAAATCTCATACATTTTTTTACAACTACCTGTATTGAGAAATAAAATCTTGTTTTGGAATGATACCCATTCTTCTGATGATTCTTTTGTGATAGGAGATTGTTAAAGGTCTAGCAAACTGTGCTTTAAATTGTCAATTTTCCATTCATAAATCAGTTTTATAATCAAACAACTGATTTCTTTACTGGGGGATAGTTAAAACGCTCCCCTTAAAAATTTTGAAGAGTACACTTTTTATCCAAAACAATCCTTCCGCGTTGATCTTTGGTTAAAGTACAGCATTCTAAACTTGGGTCGTGTTCAAAGTAAAGGATGGCATCCTGCTCCAATGCTCTGTTAAGCAGGAAGCCTTTTTCTTTCAGCGTTTCTAGGGGACGTACATCATAGCTCATTACATACGGCATTCTCAAATGTCCTGAAGAGGGTATAAGGTCTGCACAATAGTATAATTTTCTGCCCTTAAAATCCAGTTCCGGAATCATCATTTTGTGAGTATGACCTTTTACTGTATGTATTCTGATACCCGGCAGCCACTCTTCGCCATTTTCAGCTTCAATAAACTTGAGGACAGAGTGGTCTTTAAGTGGCACAAAGTTTTCTTTGAGGAAAGATGCGCGCTCTCTCTCATTGGGGGTATATGCCCAATCGTAATGTTCCTTATGACTCCAATAAGTGGCATTTGGGAAGGCAGGCAGCAAGTCTCCATCAGCACTCCGTTCCACAGCACCACCCACATGATCAAAATGGAGGTGAGTAAGAAAAACATCTGTAATGTCCTCGGGACGCACATTTTGCTCCTTTAATGATTTTTTTAAGGTATAAGGGCCATGTGGGTGAAAATGTGATCTGAATTTCTCGTCCTGTTTGTCACCCATCCCTGTATCGACAAGAATTTTCCTGTTGCCGGTTTCTATTAATAGACACCTTAATGACCAGGTGCAGAGGTTGTTTTCATCAGCCGGATTGATTCGATTCCAGAGGGTTTTAGGGACAACACCAAACATTGCTCCTCCATCCAGTTTAAAATATCCACTGTGTATGGTTGTTAATTTCATCTTGATTTATTTTTTAATTTCTATCTGTAGGTAAATATAGCAAGATAAAATCGGAGAGCAAAATATGAGTTCTCTTATTTCTTTAAAAAACCAATGGATCGGTCTTTTTTATCAAGCTGTTGTTCCAGTTCTATCATTTCAAGAGCGGTCAGTGCAGCTTCAATACCTTTATTGCCGTGTTTGCCTCCTGCCCGGTCGAGTGCTTGTTGCATATTTACGGGTGTAAGTACACCAAAAATACAGGGTTTTCCGGATGCAAGGCCCAAACTCATCAATCCATTTGCTACAGATTGATTAATGTATTCATTGTGAGAGGTTTCCCCTTGGATTACGCACCCCAGGCATACTACAGCATCCAGTCTTTCTCGACTTAAAAGAGATTTTGCACCCATCGGTAATTCAAATGAACCGGGAACAGTAACTTTGAAAATGTTATCCGCAATAATCCCGTATTCTAGAAGTGTTTGTTCACAGCCTTCTGTCAGGGCAGAGGTAATGTCCTCATTCCATTTTGCTGTGACTATTCCGATTTTGATATCCTCTATTTCTTTGAGTTGAACCTCTCTTAGTTCAGATAGATTGGTTTTCTTGTACTTGCTCATTTATACTTGCTTAAAAACTGAGTTTGATTATTCTAGCTCACATAAGTAATTGTAAGTCAACTACCACTAGAATAGCAAAAGTTCAAATTTAGGTAATTAGTCTCAATTTATTATCAAAACTTTTATAATATTTAAGGTGTTTCTGGAATTTCTCTCTATACTTTCGTTCCTTCTTTTCGATCTAGCCCGCTACATCTTCAAAAAAGAGCCTCGCTTAGGGAGTTTTACAACTTGTTCCTTTTCCATGCGCAAACAAATTATATAGTTTTGTAATTTCGAAGGAAGGAATTATACTTCGCGATAATAACCAAGCTTAGGTTTTTAGACATAAAAAAAGGCAGGACTTTTGCCCTGCCTCTTCAAATATTACTTTTTAATTTTAGTTAGCCTTCAACCTTGCTATTTGTCTATCAGCGTTTTGAGCTTCGCTGGAGTTGGGGTATTTTCTCCTTAGGTCTTCAAATACCTTCAAGGCTTCTTCTGACTCACCCTGACGGATAAGCGCATGTCCCAATTTATTCATGTAAAAAGGGGTAAGCAATATATTGTCTCCTGCTCTAACTGCCCGTCTGTATTGATCTATCGCATTGCTAAACTCATTGAGTTCAGAGTATGCATCTCCCATAGCTCCATGACGCATGATTGTAGTCAAATCATCCTTAGCTGAGTATTTTCTCAAGTGGTCAATGGCATCCTGATATCTACCCAGGTTTAAGTAAGAAATGCCGGCATAATACTGTGCTAAATTTGCCGCTGAAGTTCTTCCGTACTGATTGATGATTCCCAGAAATCCCGGATAACCACCACCCGGATTCTCCAATGCTAATGCAAATGAATCCCTTTCAAACTGGAATTGAGCTCTGTGCATTTGTTCCTGAGCTTCAACATTACGTGGTATTTGATAGAGGTTTTTGTAAGCAAACCAACCACCAATAATTACAATTAATCCAACTACAACAGCTAAAACGATGTTTTGATTCCGCTCAATCCATTCAACTGCGGACTCTCTTGCTTCTACAATATCGACTAATGTCTCATCGGATTTCTTTTCTTTTCTCCTTCTTGCCATCTTTAAGATTTAAAAATTTCGCGCAAAGATAGATATATTCTCAAGCATAAAATATTTTTTTGGGAAAAGTTGTAAAAAATATATTC
This sequence comes from Saprospirales bacterium, assembly GCA_007693915.1. Taxonomy (GTDB): domain Bacteria; phylum Bacteroidota; class Bacteroidia; order Chitinophagales; family Saprospiraceae; genus PWJY01. The sequence continues at coordinate 29,115 of RECS01000189.1, forward strand.
ATAGGGTCGTGGTAGATTTGAATTCTTTTTTGAATACCAATCCCTTGCAAAGCAGATTCTTGTTTTGACCAATGGTTATTGAAGGGACAGTTGGTCCAGGGTGGAAAGTGGGGAAGCCTAAAAAACTCTTTATTTTTCAATCATCTGCACAGAAATCGAGTTGAAGGTGGGATGGTATTTTTTCCTTCCCCCATTGTCCGGACCACTGATTTATTTGATTTGAGGTTTTCACTGATTTATTTGGTTGAATTTTTTTCTATATGGGGGTAGTTGTAGATCCCATGACTTTTTACTCACACGCCCCACAATCATGGCCCATCAAATAATCACAATAATATGTCAGGATAATCCAACGGCTGTAGCGGTATCCGCTCTCTCCCCCATTGTCTGTACCACTGATTTATTTGATTTGAGGATTTCCCTGATTTTTTTGGTTGATTTTTTTCTACATGGTGGTAGGTGTAGATCCTATAACTTTCTACTCGCACCCTCCAC